>NZ_LSMM01000053.1:0-41589 GCF_001566815.1 Marinobacter sp. Hex_13 | reverse complement strand
GCAGCTCAAAACGCAGACGGGTCTCTTCCGGATCCGGACCGCTTTCGGTTTCTTCTTCGCTGTCGTCATCGTCATCATCATCGTCGGAAGAATCGTCTGAGGTGCTTGACGTATCCGGGGTTGTGTCTTCCTCCATGAACGGCTCGGCGCCATCAGGATCGAGGAAACCGGAGACGATGTCGCTGAGGCGGCCTTCGTTCTCGATGATGCGGTCGTAGGCCTGGATAACTGTGCCGGTGATGCCGGGGAAGTGGGCCACGGCAGCCATGACATCGCGGATACCTTCCTCGATGCGCTTGGCAATGACGATTTCGCCTTCGCGGGTCAGTAGCTCCACGGTGCCCATTTCGCGCATGTACATGCGGACGGGGTCGGTGGTGCGGCCGGCGTCGGATTCTACGGCAGCGAGTGCGGCGGCGGCTTCGGCGGCCGCTGCTTCGTCAGCGGTGGAGTCACCGTCGGTCATCAGCAGCGTGTCCGCGTCCGGTGCCACTTCAGACACCTGGATGCCCATGTCGTTGATCATGCGAATGATGTCTTCGACCTGGTCCGGGTCAGCAATGTCTTCCGGGAGGTGGTCGTTTACCTCGGCGTAAGTCAGGTAACCTTGTTCCTTGCCTCGTGCAATGAGGTCTTTAAGACGTGATTTCTGCGAATTGCCTGACATAGACACCCTGTGAACTCGCTGGTAAAAGGAAAAAAGTGAAACAGCCATTATAGCTGTCGCTCGGTTGCTCTGCCACCGGATGGTTAGATGGTGATCAACACTCCAAGTTTCAAGTGCAGTGCCGTTTTCGGCGGCAGTTATTGCGTTTTTTGGCCCGCCGGCTCTCGTTTTCTGGCGCTGGTCAGTCGTCGTTCTGTCCGGTCAGTGCCTTCAGTTCCTGCCGCTCTTCGGCGCTAAGGTCTGCCAGGCTACGTTTTTCCGATAGCAGAGACGTCAGCCGCTGCTTGCGCGCCACTTCCCGGTTCGGATTCAGCATTTCCCTGGCGCCAGCCAGGGTCTGCTCCCGTGCGGGGATGTGCTCAATGCCATCGAACAGGTTGTAAAACTGTTCCCTGGCGCGGTTATCCGTTGCCAGCTCACGGACAAGGGAGCGCCGGTCTTTGATGGCGCGTTCCAGAATCCAGCCGGCGAACTGGCCTGCCTGCCGGTATTGGCGGCTGCTACGGCAGAGTTCAGCAATTTCGCTGGCCATGTCCGGTGCTTCCAGCAGGGCCAGGCAAAGCTGGGTATCCTTGCTGAGTTTTACGTCGATCCGTTGTTCCTGCACCCGGCGCTCGCCGTAGCCGCCCTTGCCGTTTGGCTGGCGGCGGTTCTGCCAGTCACCCCGGTTGTTGCCACACAGTCGCAGCATCTCATGCCACATGGCATCCCTGAGGGTGCTCCTGGGCATTTTCTTCAGCAGCGGTTCTACCCGTGCCTTCAGCTCACCCCGGTCTTCCGGCAGCGTCAGGTCCAAGCCTTCGCTCTGTCGGTTGAACAGGTAGCGAGACAGGGGCGTCGCGCCGTTGATGCGTTCCTGGAACGCGTCGGGGCCTTCCTTGCGCACCAGCGTGTCCGGGTCTTCACCGTCCGGCATCATCAGGAACTGCAGATGAAGGCCGTCGGTCAGCAATTCCAGCGCATTTTCCAAGGCCTTGTCGGCCGCCCGATAACCGGCCTGGTCGCCATCAAAACAGAACACCAGGTGCCGTACCTGCTTCAGCAGTGCCGACAGGCTGTCCTGGTTTGTGGCTGTGCCCAGTGTGGCCACGGCAAAGTGGATGCCATTCTGCGCGAGCGCAATGACATCCATGTAGCCTTCCACCACCAGCAGCCTGTCGAGTTGGCGGATCGACTGTTTGGCTTCATAAAGGCCGTAGATTTCGCGGCTCTTATGGAACACATCAGACTCCGGAGAGTTGATGTACTTGGCCTTGTCATCACCCAGTGTGCGCCCGCCGAACGCAATGGTCCGTCCGCGGCTGTTGCGGATCGGGAACATCACCCGGTTGCGAAACAGGTCCCTGGGCCGCCCGTAGCGGTCGGACACGGTGCCGGTTTCAACCAATGGACCCTGCAGATCCCTGCTGGCACTGTCGAACAAGGCAGTGCCGGTACCAGGGGCGTAGCCCAACTGGTATTGTTCAATGATGCTGTCGTCCAGGCCCCTCTGTTTGAGGTAGTCCCGGGCGAATTCGCCCTGCTGGCCCTTCAGGGCTGACTGATAGAAGCGGCTGGCGTAATCCAGGGCGTCCGTCAGTGTTCGCGCCTGCTGCATTTCCTGGCGCGCGCTCTGGTCGTAGGGCACTTCCATACCGGCTCGGCGGGCCAGTTCCTCGACCGCATCAGTAAAGCCCAGGCCGTCGAATTCGCGGACAAAACTGATGGCATCGCCATGGGCGCCACAGCCAAAGCAGTGGTAAAAGCCCTTATCCGGCCGAACGTTGAAAGACGGCGTCTTCTCATCGTGGAAGGGGCAGCGGGCCTTGTAGTTGCCGCCGGCCTTTTTCAGGGTGATACGTGATCCGATCAGCTCTGCCAGGTCTACCCGGTCGAGCAGGTCTTCAACAAAGCGTTGCGGGATCAGTCCACTCATGATGTCTCCGGTCGCGCGGAAAGTGCCGGGCCTGGAAGTACAGCCAAAAATGCCGCCGAAGCCAGGCCTCGGCGGCATTTTGGTATCGCTCTGTGCAACCTGTGGCTATACAGGCGATTATAGGCTTGCAGTCAAGCGGCGTCCGGTAAAGCTTAGTACAGACGCTCGAACTTGCGCTGTTCCCGCTGAAGCTTCTTGAGATGACGCTTGACGGCTGCAGCTGCCTTACGCTTGCGCACGGCTGTCGGCTTCTCGTAGTGCTCACGGCGACGTACTTCCGACAGAACGCCTGCTTTTTCGCAGGAGCGCTTGAAGCGACGAAGGGCTACGTCAAACGGTTCATTCTCTTTCACTTTAACAGCTGGCATTCGAAAATCACCTACCTGATTGATTCGGTTTCAGTTTTGTCTGATCGACCTGTCTGTCAAATCGACTCGATACCTGGTCAGATTGGCTAAAACTCGACCAGTGCGTATTTAAGGCCGGCAATGATAGCGCCTGCCCATGGCCAAGGTCAATGTTTGTTCGATGAAACTGACGGAGGGTTTCGGGTTTCTGCTAAAATGCCTCGTTTACGTTTACCTGCCCGGAGTTGTGGCCCTTACTTATGCTGATTCTCGGTATTGAAACCTCCTGTGATGAAACCGGCGTTGCCCTCTATGACAGCGAGCGTGGGCTGCTCGCGCATGCGTTGTTCAGCCAGATTGATATGCATGCAGACTACGGTGGTGTGGTGCCGGAGCTGGCCTCACGCGACCATGTCCGCAAATTGCTGCCGTTGTGTGACCAAGTGCTTGCCGATGCTGGCCGGGTTCGCGCTGATATCGAAGGCATTGCCTACACCGCCGGCCCCGGGCTGGTGGGTGCGCTGATGGTTGGTGGCTCCGTGGCCCATGCCCTGGGGTTTGCCCTGGGTGTTCCCGTGCTGGGGGTGCATCACATGGAGGGCCACTTGTTGGCGCCGATGCTGGAGGACAATCCTCCGGCGTTTCCCTTCGTTGCCTTGCTGGTCTCCGGTGGCCATACCCAGTTGGTTCTGGTGAAGGGTATTGGCGAATATGAAATGCTGGGTGAGTCGGTGGACGATGCCGCCGGTGAAGCCTTTGACAAAACCGCCAAGATGCTAGGGCTGGATTATCCTGGCGGACCGAGGGTGGCTGCGCTGGCAGAGAAGGGCGCGCCGGGGTGCTATCGGTTCCCGCGCCCGATGACCGACCGGCCGGGGCTGGATTTCAGCTTCAGTGGCCTGAAGACGTTTACCCTCAATACGGTAACTGCCGCAGAACGTGCCGGGGGGCTGGATGATCAGACCCGCGCCGATATTGCCTTGGCCTTCGAGGCAGCGGTGGTGGATACACTGACCATCAAATGTCGCCGTGCCCTGGAGCAGACAGGTTGCAAGCGTTTGGTGATTGCCGGTGGCGTTAGCGCCAATAAGCGGTTGCGTGCCGGGCTTGAGAAAATGACAGAGAAACTTCGTGCCGCCGTGTTCTACGCCCGCCCCGAGTTCTGCACGGACAATGGCGCCATGATTGCCTACGCGGGTTGTCAGCGCATGAACGCAGGCCAGCAGGATGGCGATCGGATTGTGGCGGTGCCGCGCTGGCCGATGAACACACTGCCACCGGTTGGCGAGCCACGGACGAACGGGTTGGTGGACTAGAAGCCCGGTTCCCGGCCCTGGGCCATACGGATCAGGTTGTTGCGGTGACGTACCACAATCAGGATGGCCAGCAGGCCGAACAGCGGCAAGGTGTCGGGTTCGATCAGCGCACTGATGATGGGGCCGCTGACAATGGCTACAATCGAGGCGAGCGCCGAGATCTTCCAGCGCCACATCACTAGGGCCCAGATGGCGGCCAGTAGAAGAGTGGTTGCTGGCGCTAGCGCAAGCCCCGCGCCCAGTGCCGTCGCCACGCCTTTTCCACCCTTGAACCGATAAAACAACGGAATCATATGCCCGGTCACCGCGCACAGCGCCACCATGGCCTGGGAAAGAATGGTCAGGTCTGCCTGGTGGGCAAGCCATACCGGAAGCCAGCCCTTGGCGGCATCCAGGAACAACGTCAGTGCTGCCGGCGGCCATCCGCCGGTGCGGTAGACGTTAGTGGCGCCGGGATTTCCGGAACCCTGGGCGCGTGGGTCCGGCAGGTGCCAGGCGCGGCAGACCGGCAGTGCAAACAGCATCGAGCCCGCCAGGTAGGCCAGGGCGCACAGTAGAACGGTCAGTACCGGGTCACTTAGATAGCTCATCGGTGGCGATCATTGGCAAAGTGAAAAAGACGCAAAGACGCGTACTGGTCATTTGTGAGAAAATGCCGGCCCCGCGACGAAGCAGGTCAGATTTTACACAGTATCCGCTGCCTGCGCGTTATTCAATCAGCAAAGAGTGTAAGCCCGGGAGTGCCTCTGTTGACAGATAGTGTACTGATCGAAGGTCTGGCCGTTGAGGCAATCATCGGCGTGTACGACTGGGAGCGTGAAGTCAGTCAGCGACTGTTGGTAGACCTGGAGATGGCTTGGGATAACAGGACTCCAGCGGCCTCGGATGATGTCGGTGACGCCCTGAACTACGCTTTGGTCAGCGAGCGGGTCTCAGGCTACCTTGTCGAGGCTCGCCCGCAATTGCTGGAAACCGCTGCAGAAGGCATTGCAGGTTTGCTGCAGAGCGAGTTCAACGTGCGCTGGGTCAAGTTGACCCTTCGTAAGCCCGGCGCTGTTCCGGCTGCAGTGGCCGTGGGTGTAAAGATTGAACGGGGGAGCCGCTGATGGCGCGGGTGTATATCAGTATCGGTAGTAACATTGACCGCGAGCACTATGTCACAGCGGCGCTGGATGCACTGGCTGGCTGGTTTGACGAACCGCTTATCTCATCTGTCTACGAGAGCGAGTCCGTCGGTTTTGATGGCTCGCCCTTCTACAATCTGGTGGTGGGCGTCGATACCGACCTGAGCGTGGCCGAGCTGTCGGCCCGCTTCAAGCAACTTGAGGCGGACAATGGTCGACGGCGGGATGTGCCAAAGTTCAGCCCCCGAACACTGGACCTGGATATTCTCACCTACGATCTCGAGGTGGGCCGGGTCGATGGTGTCGAGCTGCCTCGGGGCGAGATTCTGAAAAACGCCTTTGTGCTGTTGCCGCTGGCGGAGATTGCGCCGACCGCCGTTCATCCGGTTTGCGGTGAGTGCTACCAGACACTGTGGCAGGCCTATGACCGTGATCAGAAGCTGTGGCCGGTGGACTTTACCTGGCACGGACGGCGCATCTCGCACGCCTCCTCCCTCTAACTCTGGCTTTTATGATCCGTGATGCGAGCGGTATAGCTGGATCAGGCTGGCCGTTGAACTGTCGATGACCTCGCTGCCTTCAGCAGCATCGCCGGTCAAGCGGTCCAGTATGCCTTTGCCCATCTGTTTTCCCAGCTCCACACCCCACTGATCGAACGAATCCACATCCCAGATAATGCCCTGAACAAACGTGCGGTGTTCATAGAGCGCGATCAGCGCGCCGACGGTTTCCGGCGTCGACTTATCCATTAGCAGGGTGTTGCTGGGTTTGTTGCCTGGAATCACCTTGTGGGGGGCCAGTTTGTCGATCTCCTCATCGCTCATGCCCTCGGCCTTCAGTTCCGCCTTGGCCTCGTCCAGCGTCTTGCCGGACATCAGCGCCCGTGACTGGCTCAGGCAGTTGGCAAACAGGGTGACGTGGTGACTGGCGACCGGATTGTGAGTCTCGAGAGGAATAATGAAATCCGCCGGGATCAGGCGCGTGCCCTGATGCAAAAGCTGGTGGAAAGCGTGTTGGCCGTTGGCACCCACGCCGCCCCAGATCACCGGGCCGCTTTGGTAGGTTAGCGGCTCACCGCCCTGGGTCACGCTCTTGCCGTTACTTTCCATGTCCAGTTGTTGCAGGTGCGCGGGCAGGCTGCGGAGGTAATGGTCGTAGGGCAGGATGGTGTAGGTTTCCGCGCCCCAGAAGTTGTTGTACCAGAGCCCCAGCATGGCCATGACCACAGGCAGGTTCTGCTCCAGTGGCGCGGTATGGAAATGTTGGTCCATGGCGTTGGCGCCGGAGAGCAGGGCACGGAAATTCTCCATGCCGATGGTCAGTGCCACGGGCAGGCCGATGGCGGACCACAGTGAGTAGCGTCCGCCCACCCAGTCCCACATCGGGAAGATGTTGTCTTCGGAGATGCCGAAGTTAACGGCTTCCGGGGTATTGGCAGTAACCGCCACGAAGTGCTTTGCGATCTGGTCTTCGCTACCGCCATTGTTCAGGAACCAGTTCCGGGCCACTATGCTGTTCTCCAGGGTTTCCTGGGTACGGAAGGATTTCGACTGGATCAGGAACAGGGTGGTTTCCGGGTTAACCCGGCGCAGTACCTCGGCCATCTGGGTGCCGTCGATATTGGCGACGTAGTGGCCCTTCAACTGGCCGTGCCAGTAAGGGCGTAGAGCTTCCGATACCAGTTTGGGGCCGAGGAAGGAGCCGCCAATGCCAATGCTGACCACATCCGTAAAGGCTTTGCCGGTATGCCCTTGCCAGCGTTTGCTAAGCACGTCGTCTACGAACTGCTCCATGCGATTCAGCGTGCGTTCCACTTCCGGCGCGATGTCCATGCCGTCAACGTGGATGGGAGCGCCGCTGGTGTCCCGCAGGGCGATGTGCAGCGCCGGGCGCTTTTCAGTGACATTGATGTGGTCGCCACGAAACATGGCTTCGATCCGCTCCGGTACACCGCATTCCCTGGCCAATGCCATCAGCTTTGCCAGGGTGTCATCGGTCATGCGGTTGCGGGAGTAATCCAGCGACAGGCCACCGCCGCGAACGAAAAAACGGCTGGCTCTGTCCGGGTCGCTGCTGAAAAGTTCCCTCATGTGAGTGCTTTTCAGTTCCGCCTGATGTGTCTTCAGTGCCTGCCACTCGGGCCGGCTGTTGAGTGGTACAGAGCCCTGGGACATTATGGAATCCTTTCGGTCAGTGGGTGTCGGATCAGCGGGTGATCGACAGGTTGTCGATCAGTCGTGTGGTGCCCAGAAACGCTGCCACCAGCAGTGTCAGTTCGGTATCGTCGGCGCTGGCCGGTTTCAGGGTCAGGCTGTTGGCGATGTTGAAATAATCCGGGCGTAGTCCCGCTTTGCTGAGGACATTGTTGGCCTCTTGGGACAGCACTGTGAAATCGGTCCGGCCTTCTTGAATCTGTTCTGCGGTGTTTTTGAGTGTCTGATAGACAGCCGGTGCAATGGTGCGCTCGGCCTCGGTGAGGAATCCGTTGCGGGAGCTTTTTGCCAAGCCGTCTTCTTCGCGAACGGTCGGGCTGCCGATGACTTCCACCGGTATCATCAGATCCTGGGTCAGTTTGCGAATGACAGCCAACTGTTGGTAATCCTTCTCGCCAAACACTGCGATATCCGGCTGAACCATATTGAACAGCATGGTGACGACCGTGGCTACACCCTCAAAGTGTCCGGGCCGGCTGGCGCCGCAATGACCCTCACTGACTTCCGGAACCGTAATGCGGGTGTGCCGGGCCAGTCCCTCGGGGTAGATTTCTTCGTTGGAAGGGGCGAACACCAGGGTGCTGCCGGCCGCCTCAAGCCGCTCCTGATCTTCAATCAGTGTGCGGGGGTAGGTGTCCAGGTCTTCCGTGGCGCCAAACTGCATCGGGTTCACGAAAATACTGGTTACAACAATATCGGCCGCTTCACGGGCCTTTCTGACCAGTGAAATATGCCCTTCATGCAGGTTGCCCATGGTGGGAACCAGTCCGATACGTTTCCCTTGCTGGCGATAGCTGCGCAGCATGGCACGGAGTTCTTTGAGCGTATGTACGGTTCTCATGCCTTGAACGTATGCTCCTCGGCGGGGAATGAGCGGTCGCGAACAGCGGCCACATAGGCTTCGATGGCACCTTTGATGGAGCCGGACTCCGCCAGGAAGTCCTTCACAAAGCGCGGTTTGCGGCCGGTAACCATGCCCAGCATATCATGGACAACCAATACCTGGCCGTCAGTGTCTGCGCCGGCGCCAATGCCGATCACCGGTGCTTGCACGGCCTGGGTGATCCTGGCTGCCAACGGTGCAGGTACGCATTCCAGCAGGATCGCATCGGCGCCCGCAGCCACCAACTCACTGGCGTGTTCAATCATCAGCTCGGCGTGCTTTTCGTCCCGGCCCTGGACCTTGTAGCCGCCAAACTTGTTGACGAACTGCGGAGTCAGGCCCAGATGGGCGCATACCGGCACGCCGCGTTCGCTCAGGGCGTGAATGGTGTCTTTCATCCAGTCGGTGCCTTCCAGCTTGACCATGTGGGCGCCGGCGCGCATCAGCTCGGCGGCGTTCTCCAAGGCGGCTTCGGTAGTGCCATAGGTCATGAAGGGCATGTCGGCCATGATCAACGAGCCCCGATTACCCTTGGCCACAGAGGATACGTGGTACACCATCTGGTCCATGGTCACGGGAAGTGTGCTGTCGTGCCCCTGAAGCACCATGCCGAGAGAATCGCCAATCAGGATGACATCAACGCCGGCCTCACTGACGATTTGAGCAAAGGTGGCATCGTAGGATGTCAGAACGGAGAAAGCTTCGCCCTTCTGCTTGTAATCGCGCAGAGTATTGATGGTAACAGCCATAGAATCCTTGCCTTGTGGGTGGATGGGCCAGACCGGGCCGGGTGTATGCCGGCATCCAGGCCATTAGGGTAATCCGGGGGTGTGTTTGTGGCAATAGCCGCACGCCAAGCCGTTGGTCTCAAGCGGGCGGGAAAGGTGTCCGTTCCACTGGATTGAGTTTTTGTAGGTGGTTGTCGGGGCATTGTTGTCGCAGTTGTGCAACGGTACGGCCGTCCGGCAGTGCCAGCCCGGGCTCCAGGTCCAATAATGGCTGCAAGACAAAATCGCGATTGGCAAGCTCGGCGTGGGGTACGTTCAGGCGTTCGCTGGCGATGGTTTCATGGCCATAGAGGAGCAGGTCCAGGTCCAGGGTTCTCGGCCCCCAGTGCTGTATGCGTTTGCGGCCATGAGCCTGTTCAATGGTCTGTAGCTGGTCCAGAAGTTCCAGGGGGGAGAGTTCCGTGCGTAACCAGGCCGCGCCGTTTACGAAGTCTGGCTGTTCCTGCGGGCCCACCGGCTTGCTGCGATAAAAAGGGGACTGGGCCACCAGTTCAGTTTTCGGCAGCGCAGCCAGCCGGGCTACGGCACCGGCCAGTTGCGCGGAAGGGTCGGCCTGGTTGCTGCCGAGCCCGATAAAAACATCCGTGGCCGTCATCGGTCAGGCCTTTTTCGCGGGCTTCTTGCGGCGGCGTTTCTTGGGGCCGTCACTGCCCAGTTGTGTCAACATGCGTTCCTGGCCGCGCTCGTCCGTTTCCTGGAACTCTGTCCACCACTGGCCCAGCCCGGGTTCGATTTCGCCGGAAGCTTCCCGCACCAGCAGGAAGTCATAGGCGGCCCGGAAGCGGGGGTGGGACATGGTGGCGAAGGCGCGCTTGCCCTGGCGACGGGGCAGGCGCATCTGTAATTCCCAGATTTCCTTCATAGGGCCGGAGAAGCGCTTGGGGATCGAGGTTGCCTGAACCTGTCGGCCGATCACCTTGGCGATGGCCATATGCAATGCCGGTTGTACCGGCTCGCCATTATCCTGGCGTTTCCGCCATTCCGCCTGCAGGGCCGGCCAGAGCATGGCGGCAAACAGGAAGTAGGGTGTTACCGACTTGCCCTGGGCGATGCGGGCATCGGTATTGCGAAGGGCCTTGCGGATCAGTTCATCCGGCTCGCCATTGTTGATGGCCTGTACCGTCTCCGGGAACAAAGGCGCCAGCAGGTTGTATTCGCTGAGCAGGTCGTAAGTGGCTTCACCATAGCCGGCGGAGAACAGCTTGAGCACCTCCTCGAACAGGCGAGCTGGCGGAATGTGCGTGAGCAGTGGTGCCAGTTCCCGGATCGGGGCTTCGGTGTCGGGTTCGATATCGAAGCCCAGCTTGGCGGCGAAGCGTACGGCGCGGAGCATACGTACCGGGTCTTCCCGGTAGCGGGTTTCCGGGTCACCAATCAGGCGCATCTGACGGTTTTCCAGGTCTTCAATGCCGTTTGCGAAATCCACCACGGTGAAGTCGCGGATGCAGTAATAGAGGGCATTCACGGTGAAGTCCCTGCGCAAGGCGTCTTCTTCCAGATTGCCGTAGACGTTATCCCGCAGCAGCAGGCCATGCTCGCTGGTTCTGCGGTCATCGTCGTCGTCATCTTCCTGCGCTTCTGCCGCATTTCCGCGAAAGGTTGTGACCTCAATGACTTCCCGGCCGAACAGGACGTGAACAATGCGGAAGCGCCGGCCAATCAGCCTGGAGTTGCGGAACAGGTCATGCACCTCTTCCGGCGTGGCGTTGGTGGCGATATCAAAATCCTTGGGTTTGCCGCCAAGCAGTATGTCTCGAACACCGCCGCCTACCAGATACGCTTCGTAACCGGCATTGTTCAGCCGGCTGAGCACTTTCTTGGCGGGCTCGCTGATGAATGAGCGGGAGACGTTATGCTGGTCCCGGGGTATATCCTGACGTTGATAGGTTCGGGCTTTTTTCTTCCCGTTTCCTGACACGTATGACAATAGTCGTTTAAGCATTGAATTCCGTTATTGCGCTGAGCAAAAGCGAGAGTTTAACGGTTTGGGCGGGATTTGCACACGTTTGGCGACATAAGCTGGTGAAAACAACCAAAGGAAGGGCGTAAATGGTCGGTTTGAAAAATGGTTGGGCCAGATAATCAAAAGGCGGATTCGTTTACACGAACCCGCCCTGAAAGCGTTGACGATCTGCATTGTTTTTGTTTTTACCGGGATTTTTCTTCGTTTTTCTACCCCACTGTCAATCCCCAAGCTTAGGGATTCCAGGAGTGCAAACGGAAAGCTTTGAATACACAGAGCAGTCAGAGACATCGGGCAAGTCATTGGGTAAATGCAGTGCCGCCTGGAAGACGATTCTTCTCTACATCTACAACTCGCACGTGCCGTGGGACCACTAAAAAGCAAAGTACCCAAAACACTCAGTTCGCTCACGTTCTGTTTTTGTTTTTGTTACCGAACGTCTTCTACAGCTTTTTGTTCTTGTTGTTGGCGCTGCGTTGTCACTGTTGTTTTTGTTGTTGTGCGCCCTATAGACTGCAGTCCGTGTGCCAGTTTTTTAAAACTGTTTATTAACAGTAAGTTAGTGTTATCGGTCTATTTGAGAAGGTGGATCGTAAGACTTAAGTGTTACTGAGGTCGCGTTTTTTAGATCTGGGGTGTTACCGTCAGGAACACTGGGTAACAACTGAGCTCAGGTTCACACTTTCCCGGTAACAACGCTTGCTGAGGCGTACCGGAAAAGTATCAGTTCCCCGAACTTTTCTTTCGTGGTATGCCCAGGCGTTGCCGCCGCTCCCACAGAGATTTACGGCTGATCCCCAACTTTTGGGCCAGCTCGGTTTCACTCATACGATCCTGGTTTTCCAGCACAAAGTGTTGGAAGTAATCTTCAAGGGAGAGGTCACTGGTGGCCTCGGCTTCCCGGGAGGGCGCCTGCTCGTTGTTGCCGTCCACCAGGGTTTCGGGGATGTTGACGTCGCCGCCTTCGCCGTCCAGATCCAGCAGGGACGGGGTGATCAGGTCGCTGTCACAGAGGATGGTGGCGCGCTCGATGGCGTTTTCCAGCTCCCTGACGTTGCCGGGCCAGCGGTGTCGTTCCAGCGCACGCATGGCCTCTGGTGTCAGGTTCAGGCCGGGTTTACTCATCTTTTCGCCCTGGCGTTGCAGGAATCGCTGGGCCAGGCCAAGAATATCCGACTGCCTTTCCCGCAGCGGCGGTATGCGAACCTGCATGACGTTCAGTCGGTAAAACAAGTCTTCGCGGAACCCACCGGTTCGTGTCATGGCCTTCAGGTTACGATGGGTGGCTGCAATCATGCGCACGTCCACCTGGCGGCTCTGGGTGGAGCCCACCTTGCGAATCTCGCCTTCCTGCAACACCCGCAGCAGACGGGCCTGAGCCTCAGCGGGCAATTCGCCGATTTCGTCCAGAAACAGGCTGCCGCCGTCGGCTGCTTCGATCAGGCCGGTCCGGGCCGATACCGCCCCGGTAAACGACCCCTTTTCATGGCCGAACAGTTCCGACTCGATCAGGCTTTCCGGAATCGCGGCGCAGTTTACGGAAATAAGAGGTCTGGCGGCCCGGGGGCTCATCAGGTGAAGCGCGCGAGCAGCCAGCTCCTTGCCGGTTCCGGATTCGCCCTGGATCAGCACTGTGGTCTCCGTCGGCGCCACTTTGCGTATCAGGGTGAACACCTTCTGCATGGCATCGCAGTGGCCAAACATGATGCTGGCCGGGTCGCTGTCCGGTGCAGCTGCATCTGCCTGATTCGATGATGACTGGGTATTAGAGGAAGAAATCTGCGGCTTTCTGGCGAGAATGCCCTCGACCGCTTCCAGCATTTCATCGTGATCGAAGGGTTTGGCAATGTACTCCACGGCGCCCATTTTCATGGAGTCCACGGCGGAGCGGAGGCTGGCATAGCTGGTCATGATTAGCACCGGAGTGTCCGGTGCGCGCCGTATCAGTTCCGTTCCGGCTGCGCCGGGCAGTCGAAGGTCGGAGATGATCAGGTCAAATTCGCCGGGGTCGTGGTTGTCTTCGGCTTCTTCAACAGAGCCAGCATCGGCAACCTCGTAACCGGCGTGCTGAAGCAGCTTGCGAACCGCTGAACGGATGATCTCTTCGTCTTCTACAATCAGAATGCGAGGCATAACGCGTTTACGACCCTTCGTTCTGGCTGATGGTGGTACCGGTGTCCGGCTCGTAGGCCGGCAACCTCATGCGCACACAGGTGCCGCGGCTAGTGTCAGCATCAGCCGGGCTGTCCACTTGAATGTTGCCGTAATGCTCTTCAATGATGCTGTACACCAGCGACAGGCCCAGGCCCGTTCCTTTATTGGGGGCCTTGGTGGTGTAAAAAGGCTCGAAGATATGGTCCAGCTGGTCTTTCGGTATGCCGGAGCCGTCATCGGTGACCTCGATAATAGCGGAGTAGCCATCACGGTTTCCACTGATACGCACTTCTCCACCGATGGGTGAGGCGTCCCGGGCATTGGCCAGCAGGTTGATAAACACCTGCACCAGCCGTTGTTCATCCCCCAGGATGGTCAGCTCATTCGGACATTCGTTGCGGTAGTGAATGCCCATGCCCTTGTCACTGAGGGATAGCAGGTTGATGGACTCGTCCACACAACGGTGTATGTCCACCGGTTCGTAGCGGTTGGCGTGGGCATGGTTTCCGGTGCGGGCAAAGTTCATCAGCGACTGCAGGATGGTGGAGATCCGCCGGGTCTGCTGTTGGATCTGATCCGCGGTGGACAGAATGTCCGGGTCGTCGGTTTCCAGCTTCAGGTTCTGGGCCAGGGAGGAGATACCGGTGACCGGATTGCCAATTTCGTGGGCGACACCGGCCGCGAGCCGGCCGACGGAGGCCAGGCGCTCGCTGTGCATCAGTTCGTCTTCCAGCAGGCGGGTTTCCGTCTGATCTTCCACCAGGATAATGCTGCCGCCCTCGGTGTGATCGGGGCCGCTCAAGGTTGCTTTGTGCAGGTTAAGCCAGTGGGGGCGGCCTTTCAGATCCAGGCGGTGCTTGTACCGGTGCAGGTCCTCACCGCTGTTGAAATCGTCCAGCAGCAGGTGCCAGTGCTCGGGCAGGGCCATCAGTCGGGCACCCACCACATCGTCGGCTGTAATGCCGGTGAGAGCTTCCATGGCGTTGTTCCACATGAGTATTTCGCCGTCTTCGCCAACAGAGCAAGCGGGAATCGGAAGGTTCTGAAGGGTCTGGCGATAGTGGCGGCGCAGGTTGTCCAGTTCCCCGGCGAGCCCGGTCAGGCGATTCTGGTAATCCCCGAGGGCCCGTTCGACATAGCGTATATCCTGTGCGGTGCCGCCGCTGGCCATGGGTTTATAGCCCAGGTGCCGTTTAACCAGATCACGAGCGACAGCGGGGCCCAGCAATCCCGAAAGGTTTACCTCCACTCGGTCGCGTAAGCGCCGAAGTTGGTAGGGCCGGTATTCCACGTTGGGCAGCTTGAGCTGGGTAAGGGCTTTTTCCACTTCCCGTCTTGCAACCCCCAACCCTAATGGAACCGCAAGCTGGCGGGTGAAGTCCGCAGACGAGGTTGCCAGTAACTCTCTGCGCTGGGGGCGGGAAAGCGCGCCCAGAGAACATGCCTGGGCAGCCCCGGCTTCTTCGGCGGAGCTCGTACTCAGTACTGAAATGAGGGTGAATATGGTGACATTCACCGTCAGGCTAACGAAGGTGAAGATGTGCCAGTTGCTGTAGTCCGGTACCAGCGGGGCACCGATGAAATCCAGCAGGTTGGCGGTATGGGAGAAGGGCAACACCAGGGTAATCACCCAAATGACCAGGCCGGAGACCAGCCCGGCGATCAGGCCACGGCGATTGCCTTCTGGCCAGTAGATCACACCAAGGGCGCCGGGGAGTAGCTGGAGCATGCCTGATAGTGAAATGGCGCCGAGGATCGACAGGTCCAGGTTTTTGCCCAGGGTTTCATGGAACAGCAGCGCAGCGAAGATGATGGCCGCGATAAGCAGGCGCTTGACCCATTTCAGCCAGTGGTAGATGTCACCGTGGTCCTTGGGGGTTCGTAGTGGAAGAACCGCATGGTTCAGCACCATGCCCGCCAGAGCCAGGGTGCTGACGATCATCAGGCCGCTGGCGGCGGACAGGCCGGCAATGTACATCATCAATGTTAGGGCCGGACTGCCTAGGGCCTGGGCGGTGCCGATGGCGTAGAAGTTCGGTCCCGTGGTGGCAGCCAACGCCTGGCCGCCCCAGAGAATCAGTGGAATCGGCAGGCCGAGCAGCAGCAGGTAGAGGGGCAATCCCCAACTGGCCTTTGCCAGTGCTTTGGGCGACGGGTTTTCACTGAAGGTCATGTGGTACATGTGGGGCAGTACCAGGGCACCGGCGAAGGACATCAGCATCAAGGCGCGCCAACTGCCGTCATCGATGCTCATGGTCATGGTGCTAACCGGAGTGCTCTGGTCCGCCAGCCAGGTTTCCAGTCCCGCCATTCCATCGAACACGCCAAACAGGATGACTCCGCCAAGGATCAGCAGTGAGAAGAGTTTCACCAGGGAGTCGAAGGCAATGGCCAGTACCAGGCCCTGGTGGTTCTCGGAACCCTGGCTGCGACGCGTGCCGAACAGCATGGCAAACAAAACCACGATAATGCTGAAAAGCACACTGATGAGTTGGGGGGATGTGTCTGGCGCCAACAGGCTGGCAGACGTGGATACCGCCTGGATCTGCATGCTCAGCAAGGCCAGTATGGCGGTGCCGGAACAGATGGTTACCAGCGTGCCCGCCCACTGGCTTCGATACCGGTAGGCGAACAGGTCGGCAAGGGAGGTGAGCTGGTAGGCGCGGCCAATCCGCATCACCGGGTTGAGCAGAACCGGTGCCAGCAGAAAGGCGCCGCTGATGCCCAGGTAGTAGGCCAGGAAGCCAAACCCCGATTCAGCAGCCATGCCCACCGCGGCGTACACGGCCCAGATGCCGGCGTAGACGCCAAGGCTAAGCGTGTAGACCAGAGGGTGCCTGATCCAGCTGCGGGGCAGCGCGCCTTTTTCGGTCACCCACGCAATGCCGAAAAGCAGGACCAGATACAACAGGCTGGCC
The DNA here is from genome assembly GCF_001566815.1 of Marinobacter sp. Hex_13. Lineage (NCBI taxonomy): Bacteria > Pseudomonadati > Pseudomonadota > Gammaproteobacteria > Pseudomonadales > Marinobacteraceae > Marinobacter > Marinobacter sp. Hex_13. Next base: position 25,301 of record NZ_LSMM01000053.1, on the reverse strand, counting down.
AGTAATAGGCTGGGAGCGCTAAAACTCATTGGGATCCCGTCGCCACTCCAGCCAGAAGCCGATGGCAATCAGGCCGGCCCAGATTACGTAGGGGCTGTACCAGGCATTCCCTGGCGACGTCCACCAGTCAAGAATGTTGGGAGAGAATATGTAGATGGCCAGAACCAGAAGGAAGACCAGACGGTAGATATACATCAGGCATGATATCCGCACTGTCGCTTGTGAAAAGGTTTATAACACGTCGTTCACCGGGCTGTCAGGTGAATCCGCTCCGGCGCCCAGTTGGCAGCGGCCCGGGCAAGCAGGGTACCGATGTCTGATGCCTCTGCCAACAAACGTTGTTCCTGTCCCAATGCGACGAGGGCCCGTTTCAGGTTGTCTATTGCTTTTCGGTCATCCAGGGCTGGTGCGTGGTTTTGCTTGCTGAGCTTCTGGCCTTCGGCGTTGAGAATAACCGGAATGTGCATCCACTGAGGTGGTGGCGCGCCCAGTGAACGATAGATCTGCTGTTGCTGTGCGGTCATGTCCAACAGGTCCGAGCCCCTGACGACGTGGCTGATGCCCTGGTCGATGTCGTCGGCAACCACCGCCAGTTGGTAGGCGTAGAAGCCTTCCTTGCGGAGGATGACCGGATCGTCCAGTTCAGCGTGTACCTGCTGCACTTGCGGCCCCAGTAATTGATCGTGCCACTCGCTGTGTTCGTCGTGAAGGGCAAAACGGACAGCGAACGGGCGTTCGCCCGGTTCGGCCTTCCCATCACGGCAATGCTCCGGGTGGCGCCCATCGTTTTCCCGCAGTTGCTTTCGTGAGCAGGCACAGCGATAGGCCAGCCTTTGGCTGAGTAAACGATCAATCAATGCGTGGTAATGGGCGTGGCGTTCTGACTGAAAGCGCACGGGTTCGTCGGAATGCAGGCCGTGGGCGTTCAGGCTATCCAGTATCCGCTGGGTGGCTTCAGGGGATTCCCGGAGAGGATCAAGGTCTTCAATCCGCACCAGCCAGGTGCCTTTATGACTGCGCGCCTCAAGGTAACTGGCAACCGCGGTGACCAGGGAGCCAAAATGCAGAGGCCCGGTTGGAGACGGCGCAAACCGGCCGCGATAGTGGGAATCAGTCATGGCTGGTGAACACCGGCCCCGGGTTCAGGGGCCAGCATATTCAGAGGCGTGGGGTCAGATGCCAGTCTGGCGCTCGCGAATTTCAGCGAGAGTCTTGCAGTCAATGCACAATGTCGCGGTTGGCCGTGCCTCAAGGCGACGGATACCGATCTCAACGCCACACTGGTCGCAGAAGCCGTAGTCGTCCTTGTCGATGCGGTCGATGGTCTGGTCAATTTTCTTGATCAGCTTGCGCTCGCGGTCGCGGGTGCGCAGTTCCAGGCTGAATTCCTCTTCCTGGGTTGCACGGTCACTGGGATCCGCGTAATTTGCCGCATCTTCCTGCATGTGATGCATCGTGCGGTCCACTTCTTCCATCAGCTCCTGCTTCCATTGCAGCAGCAGATCCTTGAAGTGCTCCAGCATTTCCGCACTCATGTACTCTTCACCCTTCTTCATTTCATAGGGGGTGAAGTTGGTGAAACGTTCGCGTGGTTGTTCTGCAGTCTTTGCCATTGAACCCGGCCTCATGTTTGTACTTCGCAAGAACGCTTTATTTCCGGCGGCCAGCGAATACTGGCCGGCCATTACCCTGGAAAAAGCATTCGTCCTGAAACGGGAATTTGCGGAAAATAGCAGATTAGTCACAGGGGTGCCAGCCTTGTGATGCCTACTTTTGCACGGAGACCAAAATGAAGTTGCCCGTACCATTGATCGAAGGCCGGCTAATACGGCGCTACAAGCGGTTCCTGGCTGATGTCCGGTTGCCGGATGGCAGCGAGGTCATTGCCCATTGCCCCAACACGGGCTCCATGCTGGGGTGTCAGCCCGAGGATGCCAGAGTATGGCTGAGTACCAGTGACAATCCCAAACGCAAGTTGAAGTATACCTGGGAGCTGGTTGAAACCGCGCCGGGTGAGGTGGCCTGTATCAACACGGCGCGACCGAATGCGCAGGCCCGTGAAGCCATTGAAAGTGGGGATGTTCCGGAGCTGGCCGCGTACCAGACCTGCAGGGCAGAGGTGCGTTACGGAACTGAAAAAAGCCGGATTGATCTACATCTGTCAGGTCACGAGCATCATCCGGATGCCTGGGTGGAGGTGAAAAATGTGACCCTGTGCGAGGACGGGCAGGGCTTTTTCCCCGATGCCGTAACCACTCGTGGCCAGAAGCACCTGCGGGAGTTGATGGCCCAGGCCAGGGCCGGCGAGCGTGCGGTGCTGTTTTTTGTGGTCAACCACACCGGTATCGACAGTGTGCGGCCGGCTGATCATATCGACAGCGCCTACGGTGTGCTGCTGCGTGAGGCAAAGGCCGCGGGCGTGGAGGTGCTGGCATACCGGGCGGGGCTTTCCGGCCCGCAAGGGCCGGATGGGGATATCTCGCTAGGGGAGGCCGTGCCGGTTATCTTGGGCGCCTGAGTCGGTTACTTCAGGATGTTGTAGCGCATTCGGGTGCCGTGATTGAGCGACAGGATGATTTCGTCCGAATGCAGCTGTGAAGGAAAGTAGCAGCCCGAAATCTTGGCACCAGCGATGCTCGCACCTTCCAGGTTGGTCTGGCTGAAATCGATACCGCGCAGGTCCGCGCCACGAAAATAGGCGTGGCTGAGGTCCAGCCCTCTTGCGTCCATCCCGCGAAGGTCCAGTCCCCGGAAATCACCGTGCGCCAGGCTCGGGAGTTCGGTCAGTCTGCTTTTTGCGGTATTGAAAGCGTCAATGTCTTCGCTACGAAGCTTTTCGTAAAGCGGGTCATTGATGTGGCGAACGGCATCGGTGTCCATTGTGGAGCTCCAGGAATCTATTCACAGTGGCCCGGCCAGGGGCCGGGCACTGTTCAGTGTAGACGTTTTACATCCCGGGAAGGCCAAAATGCTGGCGGATTCGGTCTGCGACCGCTTCCCCCACATGCTCCTGGTCGGTGTACAGATGAATGGTGTGGGTTTTTTCCTCGGTGGTAAGGGGCTCAAGCCACGCTTCCTGTTCTTCCAGGAATTCTTCAGTGGCTTCGGAGGCATCGCCTGAGCGGTTGCGAGCCCATTCCTTACGGCTTTCCAGGGGCGCTTCGCAGTGCAACAGAGCGAACGGCATGCCCCGGCTCTCTGCCACGTCCGCCATCATCTCCCGCTCGGACTGTTTCAGGCAGGCAGAGTCTACGATGACCGGCAGGCCGCTGGTCAGCAAGGCGCCGGCCAACTCGGCCAGGCGCTCATAGGTGCGCTGGTTGGCTTCTTCGGTGTACAGCTTTTCGCCGGTCGGGGATTTGCTCTGGTCCAGCGGGCCCAGGCCAAAGAGCCGCTTGCGCTCTACGTCCGAACGCAGCCGAATCAGCCCCAACTCCGCCGCCATGGAACCGCTGACACAGGATTTTCCACTGGCGGAGAGCCCGGTGGTGGCCAGTAGATAAGGGTTGGGTATGGCGCTGTAGTCTTCCGCCAGTTGGGCGTAATCGCGATAGCGCTGCATCAGCCCCTGTCGCTCAGCATCGGTCAGCGATGGGTTGCCTAGGGTAAACAGGGCGATTTTGGCGCGGACCATGGCCCGGTACGCCTTGTAGAGGGGCAGCAGCGGCAGGGCCTCGAAGTCGCCGCGGTATTCCAGGTAGGTATTCAATACCAGGTTCGCCAGCTCGGGCTCACGGCGGGACTCCAGGTCCATCAACAGGAACGCCAGGTCGTTGATCACGTCAATCCAGCGGAACGGCTCACTGAACTCGATGCAATCGAATACGGTCACGTCGCCGTCATAGATTGTGATATTTGCCAGATGCAGGTCGCCATGGCACTCCCGTACAAATCCGCCCTCGTAGCGCTCGGAAATCAGGGCCGATTGGCGCTCAAAGGTGCTGCGGGTCCATTGCTCCAGGTTGTCGAGCTGAAGCAGGAGCACGTCATCGTCAATCATCGGGCGGATCTGGTCGAAGTTTTCCTGCATTGCAGCGAAGACCGCTTCTGGCGTTCCCAGTGGTTTGCCGGGTTCAACCGGTGGTTGGCTGTCGTGGAAGTTCGCGGCCTGCCGGGCGAGGCTGGTGAGCAGTTCAGGCGTGAGTTTGCTGTTTTCCTGTCGCACGTCGAACAGCTCGTTCTGGTCGAACTGGCGCATGCGGATGGCGTACTCGAACGCGTCCCCCTCGCCACCGAGTGCCGGAGCCTCGGCCGAGCCGGTGATGGGCAACACGTCGAGGTATAGATTGTTGGCGAGACGCCGATTCAGGCGCAACTCCTCTTCGCAAAAGCGTTTGCGCCGTGCCAGGGTCGAAAAGTCGAGAAAGCCGAAGTCCATCGGCTTCTTGATTTTGTAGGCATAGTCGCCGGTCAGGATGACCCATGAGATGTGCGTTTCGATAACCTGAAAGTCTTTCACCGGGTGGTCATACAGCGCCGGATCCTGCAGTGCCAGAATCAGGTTGTCGGAAGGTGCATCGCTCACGGCTCTCTCCTTGGGTTCCTTGAACTCGTTGATTTTTATCGCCCCCATCATAACGAGCAAAACGGGCAGATTACAGAAATAACACACGGATGACCTGCCGTACCGATGCCCGGATTCGTTATAATCCCGCCATGAAAAAATCTGCTTCCCCCCGGAAATCGCCCAAGAAAAACACCCGCAAGGGAAAGTCTGCCCGCCGGCCCTGGTTCTGGCGCCTGTTTTTGCGCGTCTTTTTTATCGGTGTGGTGCTGCTCGCCGGTTGGATGGTTTACCTGGATGCGGTGGTCACCTCCCGCTTTGAAGGCCGTCGATTTGAAGTGCCTTCTCGAGTCTACGCGAGACCACTGGAGCTGTATGACGGCGCGAGCGTCAGTTCGGGGGCTCTGCAGCGGGAGCTTGAGCTGTCCGGCTACCGTGCCGGGGATGGCAGCCGGGCAGGTACCTATCGTCGCAATGGCGGCCACTTTATTATCAGCACTCGGGGCTTTCTGTTTACCGACGGGTTGGAACCTCGTAGACGCCTGTCGCTTAACATATACAGCGACCAGGTGCAGGATTTCCGGGTACTGTCGGGCGACCCTTCGCCGATTGTGCGCCTGGAACCGGCCCAGATCGGCGGTATCTATCCCGCCCACAAGGAAGACCGGGTGTTGGTGCAGCTGGCGGATGTACCCGAACTTTTCACCGATACGCTATTGGCCGTTGAGGACCGCAATTTCCATGACCATGTCGGGATCGCCCCGCTATCGATTGGCCGGGCAATGCTGGCTAATATCCGGGCCGGGCAGATCGTGCAGGGGGGCAGCACGCTGACCCAGCAGTTGGTGAAGAACTTCTTCCTGACCCGGGATCAAACCTTGTTGCGCAAGGGCAACGAAGCCCTGATGTCGCTGCTCCTGGAGCTCCATTACGAGAAGAACGACATACTGGAAACCTACGTCAACGAGGTGTACGTGGGGCAGGCCGGCACACGAGCCATTCACGGATTCGGGCTGGCAAGCCAGTTCTATTTCGGCGAGTCGATTCGTGATCTTCAAACCCATCAGATTGCCTTGTTGGTCGGCCTGGTGAAGGGGCCGAGCTACTATAATCCCCGACGCCATCCGGACCGTGCCCTGTCCCGTCGCAATCTGGTCATTGATGTGATGGCTGAAACCGATCTTATCAGCGAAGAGGATGCCGCCAGGGCCCGTGCCCAGCCGCTGGGTGTTACGAACCAGGCTTCATACTCTGAAAACCGGTACCCGGCCTACATCGATCTGGTTCGTCGTCACCTGGCCCGGGATTACAAGCAGGAAGACCTGCAGAGTGAGGGGCTTCGCATCTTCACCACCCTGAACCCCGCGATCCAGTATGCGGCGGAATTTGCCGTCAAGGATATGCTCGGGCGAATGGAGGGGAGCTCCGATACCACGCTGGAGTCCGCCATGGTGGTGACCTCGAGGGACAGTGGAGAGGTGTTGGCCCTGGTTGGTGGGCGTGACCCGAAATACGCCGGTTTCAATCGCGCCGTGGATGCGAGCCGTCCTATCGGTTCCCTGGTCAAGCCGTTCGTTTACCTGACGGCGTTGCAGAACCCGGATCGGTATACCCTGATCACACCTGTCGAGGACAAGGGCTTCTCCCTGGTGTTCGACGACGGACGCCGCTGGGAGCCTGAAAACTACGATAAGGAACAGCGCGGCGAGGTGCCCCTGCACAAGGCGCTCTCCCACTCGTATAACCTACCTACTGTGCGTGTAGGGCTGGATGTGGGTATCGGCGCTGTGAAGTCTACCTTGCAGGGATTTGGCGTTCCCGGGGGTATTTCGGAGTATCCATCAATGTTGTTGGGCTCAGTCTCCATGACGCCGGTAACGGTCGCCCAGATCTATCAGGGGCTGGCTACGTCCGGTTTCAATACGCCCCTGAGAACCATTCGGCAGGTCACCGATGCCGAAGGCGAGGCCCTGTCTCGCTATAGCCTGAAAGTGGACCAGGTAGCGGATCCCGCCGCGGTACATCTTGTCCAGTATGTTATGCAGGAAACCATGCAGGAAGGTACCGGGCGTTCCGCGTACCGGACCGTGCCACGAGAGCTCACGCTTGCAGGTAAGACCGGAACCACCGATGATGGCCGCGATTCCTGGTTCGCCGGTTTCAGCGGCGACCTGCTGGCGGTGACCTGGGTTGGCCGAGACGACAACGGCCCAACGTCTCTGACAGGCGCCACCGGCGCGTTACCAGTGTGGTCCCGGTTTATGAGCCAGGTACCGCAGCACGGCTTCTCGCCGGTGGTGCCGGATGGGGTAGAGTACCTCTGGGTCAATCCCGACGAAGTCGCCCTGACAGAAGAACATTGTGACAATGCACGCCTCGTACCGTTCATCACCGGCAGTGAGCCTGATGTGGAGGTTTCCTGCGGAGGTAATATCGAGCGGCGGATACGGGGCTGGTTTGAAGGACTTTTCCAATGAAATCGAACACGTTTAAGTTCGCTGGCTTATTGGCCCTGTCGCTGACGGTGGCCGGTTGCGCTTCTGGCCCGGGCGGTGGCTCCATCTATGTGCCAGCCGGTGATCGGTCATCCCCTGACGAGGCGCCCCAGCCGCCACAAACCGGTGAGCCTCGTGACGAACCGCGGGTTGAGCGTAAAAGCGAGCAGCCTGATCAACCGGTGCGGCAGCCAGAGCGCACGGCCCCCAGCTACCAGGATGAGGGTGACGCTCTGTCGCCGGCAGCACGAAGCCTTATCCAGCGGGCGGACAGCCTGATGGCGTCCGGCGAGACCCAGGCCGCCGTGGCGCAACTGGAGCGGGCACAGCGAATCGCCCCACGCTCGGCGCAGGTGTACTTCAAGCTCTCACAAGCCTACGTGGCACTGGATCAACTGGGTTCGGCGGAGCAGTTCACGTTGAAAGGGTTGTCTTTGGCGGGCAGCAATTCGTCATTGCAGCGCTCGGGATGGTTGCTGCTGGCGGATATCCGGCGTGCCAGGGGTAATGTGGCTGGGGCGGATCAGGCAGAGGCGCGTGCGTCGGCCTTGTGATTTGCGGTAGCTGGAGCCGGGCAGTGTTTGAACTGCCCGGCTATCTATCGAGAACTACGGCTGTGTCTGGAGTTCAAAATCAGCGGTAGACGTCTCGCTAGCAACAACGGTGACATTTTGAGCTCCGTTGAAGTTGATGTCGTCGTCTGATGGTTCTCCTTGATCGTTCTCGATCAGGTCATCCCCGCAGGTATAACTCACGGTGTACTCTCCAGCTGGAATGAAAGCGGCGGTGTAGGTATAGGTTCCGTTTTCGTCGACCGGAGCAACAACCAGCGGTTCGTTTTCGCTGCCAATGTCGTCAGGCACGGCATCTGCTCCTTCATGAACGTAGACATTGCCTGCAAATTCAGGAGTCATTGCGTCACCACATTCCTGAGTGATCAGTTCGCCAGCTACCGTACCCTCGATAGTGCCGACCTCAGAGTTGTCGACAAGCCTGAGTACCGGCTTGAGTCGATAGCTGTCCTGCCCGACAGGGTTAACCAGTGACTTGCGAACATCGAAGTCGATGGTAAAGCTGACTTCACCTCCGGCAGGAACGGTAAACCCTGATGTCTGTACGCCTCTTGCCGATGGAGTGGTAAGGATGTGAGAGCTTCCGTCATCAAGAAGGACGGTGTTGTCGTCGCCGAGTTCGATTCTCATCCAGTTGTAGTTGCCAGCCGGAACTTCCTCATCAGTGACGAGGCTTTCAAATGAACCTCCCTGCAGGTCGAGAAGATTGATCGGTGCGGGGAATTCCAGCTCAAACCTGCGACGTTCGCCGTCTGAAGGTTGAAGTACCAGCGCGGTAACCTCAATGTTTACTTCCTGGGCGCTGTCTACAGGTGCATCAGTCAGTCCGACGCTTACGCTGCCTGTTTCCCCTCCGCTAAGACTGCTGCTGTCGCTGTCACCGCCACAGGCAGTCAGCGCTCCGGTAAAGCCAAGTATTGTCAGGTATTTCAGAGACTGATTCATTGCAAACCTCCTTAGGGAAAGACACTGGCCGGTTGAAGAAATGTTGGGTGGCCACAAGGGCATAACGCTGAAATGTCGTCAGCCGTTCCATTGTGTCTGCTAACCCTTGCCTATGGGACGGCTGATGCGACTTTGATCGGTGGTTTGGTCATGGGCCAATACTTACGTGCGGATTGTGTTGTAAACTGCGTCCTCTTTTTGCGCGATTAATCAGACGAGTACCGGTTTTGGCTTTACTTTCCTTTAACCCTTCCCGGGCCAAGCGATTTGAGAAACTGGTGCAGCCGCATTTGGAGGCTATGTACCGGTTTGCGTATCGTTTGGCTGGGCAGCAACAGGATGCCGAGGATTTGGTTCAGGATGTGGTCTTGAAACTATATCCCCGTCTCTCGGAGCTGGAATCAGTGGAGCAACTGAGGCCATGGTTGAATCGCGTGTTGTACCGGCACTTTATTGATCAGGTCCGTCGCAAAGGACGTCGCGCCGACAGGCCTGTTAGCGACGTAGCAGAGCCGGAACAGCAATCCTCCTTTTTAGACTCCTACGCCGCGGATGTCCCCGATCTCAGTGAGCAGATCAGTTCTGAGCGCTTGAAGCCCGTTATGGATGAGATTATTCAGACTCTGTCGCCGGATCGGCGCACTCTGATGCTGCTGCACGATGTGGATGGCTGGAGCCAGGAAGATATTGCTCAGGTGCTTGAAATACCGGTTGGCACGGTGAAGTCGAGAGTCCATCGTTGTCGGGCCGCCCTGCGGGAAAAGTTACTTGAGCGTCCGGAACTTTTTCCGCAGGCCGAGCGTGTGAAAGAATGAGGTGATGGCAATGATGTGTGACGAGTGCAAAAACAATCTGGGTTCCTGGGCCAAGGCCGAGCTGTCGGCTGCTCAGGCTAACCGCCTTGAGCAGCATCTTGCCGAGTGTGAGAGCTGTTCCGTTGCCGCACACAACGAATTGGCAATCGTCACCGCGATGCGTGAAAGTCAGGAGATACCGCCCTCGTCGCCGGGTTTTGAGAAACAGGTTCTGGATGTTGCCATCGGAAGGGAGCGCCGGTCCCGCAAAAGCCTTACGGACTACGGTTGGAGTGCCCCGTGGGTGGGAGGTGCCATTGCGGCGGCCCTGGTCCTGGGGATTGCACTTGGTTTTGGCTGGCGTTCAGGCCAGGAACCGGCGGATGAATTGGCGCAGATTAAAACGGATTCAGTAACCGATCATCGAGTAACCGTTGTTGATGAAAGCGCGGATGAACGCTCGGCACTGAAGCCGGTTGCCCGGAATGTTCGGCTTGCGTTTCGCTCCAGGGAAGCGCTGCAGGGTGTTACTTTGACAGTGGAATTGCCGCCTCATGTAGAGGTTTCTGATTATCCCGGGCACCAAAGGTTGAGCTGGAGAGTTGATCTGGATAAAGGCGAAAATGTGGTAAACCTGCCATTAAACATTCTGTTCTCTGGTGAGGGTGAGCTGGTCGCTCATCTTGACGATGGCCAAAGAACCAAAACGTTCCGGGCCAGTCTCAACGGCCCATCAATAAATGGACGTCCGGAGCCCTCGTCATGATGTCGGGAATCTGGCAGAGAGCTGTCTGTTTCGTCGGTCTCAGCCTGTTTTTGGTGGGACCGTCAACGGTTTTTGCCAGTGATGATCTTGATGTGACCATGAGAATGGTTACAGACGACGAAGACCTTACGGAATCTGTCGTGCGTGAGATTAACCTGCGTGAACCGGTATCACTTGGTCGACCGTCGAAAGATCGTGGCATCGATAAGTCGGTTCATTCCGCGGATAAGGCCCGGGACGCACGCGAGAGAGGGCGGGATGCCGCCAACGCAGCGTCTGAGCGGGCTCGGGAAGTCCGTAATGACAATGGGCGAAAGGGGCGGCCTGAGTTGCCTGATCTGCCAGATGTCTCCAATCGTCCCGACCGGCCCTAGCTTCCCTTGCTAACTACTTACTAACTATACGGCATCGTAATTTTCCTTCTGCGACGAAGCACTTCGTCAGTTGCTATACTCCGGTTTTTGTCGTGCCCTCACTCAACGCGTCTGTTTTGAGGGGCGCCACCACAGCGTATTTCCGGAGTAAAGCTTGGGGTTCCCACGATCAGCCATTCTGTTTATTGCCCTGATGACCTCGACTCCTGCGGCGATGGCCATGGAGGTCACCAATAGGCCGGATTTCGATGCCGGTGTGGAGGCCTTTCGGCAAGGAAACCTGGAAGAGGCCCGGATTTTTTTCGAGCGAGCTCGGGCGGCTGGCACCAACTCTCCATCCCTACTCTACAATCTCGGCGTTGTTTACTTCCGTCTCGGCGATCTCGGGTCGGCCGAAACCGTATTCCTGACATTGCTGGAAACGCCTCATGCGCCTCTGGCTTACTACAACCTCGGTCTGGTAAAGCAGAGGATGGGTAAGGTGGGCGACGCCCGCCAGTGGTTCGAACGCGCTGCCAGCGAGGATTCACCTGAAGAAGTCCAAACGTTGGCTCGTCACCAGCTGGCTGATGTCACCGCGGAATCTCCATTGGGTCAGCGCCATGGTAGTGGCTATCTCGCCGTCGCTGGCGGATACGACGACAATATTGCTGGAACTCCGGATGATGTTTCCAGTGATAAGGAAGGCGGGTTTGCGGATGCGCTGGCGGCGGGAACTGTTCAACTCGGAATGAAGGAGCTCAGTTTGCACGGGGTTGCTTTCACTCGTCAGTACCCTGGGAACTCTGCCTTTAATAACACTTATCTCAGCACTGGTGCGTCGTTGCCGAAAGAGCTGGGAGACGGAGAGCTTACATCAACCCTGAGCCTGTCGGCATCCTGGTTTGGCGGTGATCCCCTTGAGCGCGAGGCCCGGGTCGAGATGCTCTATCATCCCGATCGGTGCGTTTTGGCTCCTGTGGTCTCTGGTGTTGAATGCAGCGTAAGTGGTTCGGTTTCAACGATTGACGGTGGCAGCGATTACAGCGCCTACGATGGAGAAATGCTGCGATTCCGCGCCAGCGCCGATAAAGCGTTGGGAAGTTGGGTTCTGAGCGGTCATTATCAGCTGGAAGATAACCATCGAAGGGATCTCTCGACACAGCAGGAGTTCTTCAGTGTATCTCCCATACGAAATCTTGTGTCGGCGGAAGTCCGTCACTATGTGTCGGGCCGATTTTCGTTGGGCGGCAAGGCCGATGTTCGTTACTCCCGCTACAAGGATGACCAACGATTCGTGTCGAACGGGGCTCTGGTCTCTGAGCGGCGCACGGATAACCGGTTGCGCGGTTCGCTGCTGGCGGAATACCGACTGGCCGGGGAATGGATGATGCTGGCGGAATGGAGCATGCTGGACAACCGCAGTACCATTGAACGTTATGACTACAGCCGTCGGGAAGTGATGCTCGGGTTTGAGACCGTGTTCTGAAGTCATGGCGGGATATCCGTATCCAGCCATGGCGAACGGGGCTATTTAAAGCCCGGCATTTCTCAGGCGGTTGGCCTGCTGCCGGAAGACGGTTTTTGGATCAGTCTCGAACAGACTATGCAGTCCAAGAGCCTGATTCACCTCATCCAGGTGGTTCATGAAATAGTTATCACGAATCACTTTGCCAAAATGGCTGCTGCAGCGGCCTACCAATCCATCGTTGGGGCTGAACGTAAACGCCAGGCTGGTGGTGCCCAAAAGTACGTCGGATGGGTCCAGCACGTTGGTCAGTACGCCAGTGCCACCCCATGAATAAAAGCGCACGCCGTTGCTGGAATAGGCGCCTTCACCACAGGCACTGGCCGGAACGCCGGCGGGGGCGAAGTTGTTGAACTCGGCGCTGCCTTCGGTGGTGAGTGAGTAGAGGCTGGACTGGAGGTCCTGATTGTAGCCGCCACCGGAGAGCAGGTCGATCAGGCTGCCCAGTGCGTTACCCAGTGATGCCGCAAGACTGTCCGCCGGAGATCCGTGGATCAGGTCTGCAACCGGTGAGCCTTTGTGGGGGGAGCCCACGGAGGTTACCGAGGCCACCAGATCCGGCCTTACCCGTGCGACGTATCGAGCGGTGGGCCCGCCATGGCTGTGGCCAATCAGGTTTACCTTGCCATGAACCGCTGCGATTGAGGCGATCTGTGGTAGCAGTGCCTCACCCCTGGCGATGGTGCTGTCCAGAGCGGGTACCTGGGTGGTGTAGACATCGGCACCGTACTTGCGCAGGTCTTCGGCAATGCCATACCAGTAGTCTACTCCCGCAATTGAATCGAATCCGAACATACCGTGAACCAACACCACCGGATAGCGGGTGTCGGTGTAGTTGGATGGCGTGGAATTCCACCACCAGGCCATTGATGGCGCCGACCATGCCAGTGCCACCAGCATGGCGAATACCTTGATCCATTGTTTCATTGTTGCACCTACAGTTTGCTGTTGTATTTATTGTCAAACTGCGGCTCGACCTAACAGGTTGTGCCGACTACTGCATTTTGGGGCAGTTCAAGGCAGTACTGCGTGGCGTCCATGCGCTGACTTCTGTCTTGTGATTGTTAGATGGTCGCAGTCAGTGCATCTCTTGTCCGAGATCTGACCATAATTTGATCATAGGGTGAGCGAAGTCAACGGCAGGAGGGGCCGGGTCGGTTTGGGCGGTCAGAAGTGTGATGCGGGTCACCCCTGGGGCCCCGAAAGACATGTCCTTGTTGCTGACAGGCTTTTCGGGATCAGGGGTCAATCGGTCGCGTTCAGAGCGTTTTCATGACACGGCGTGCCGCTTCCGTTGTCTGTCGGATGTCGTCATCGGTCAGGGCTGCGCTGGTAAAGCTGGCCTCAAAGGCTGAAGGCGCCAGGTACACACCTTCCTTGAGCATCCCCTGGAAGAACTTCTTGAACCGCTCTGCGTCGCAGGCCACGACCTGGTCGAAGCGAGTGATCTTGGGAGCGTCGGCAAAGAAGAAGCCGAACATGGCGCCAGCACTTTGAACTGCCAATGGAACGCCGGTGCTGTCCGCAGCCTCTTTCAACCCATCGCGAACGGCATTGGTCTTTTCCGTTAACCGGTCATGGAATCCCGGCTCTGAAATGGCATTCAATGTGGCCAGGCCGGCACACATGGCCAGTGGGTTGCCGCTCAGAGTGCCGGCCTGATAGACCGGCCCCAGTGGCGAGATGTGTTCCATGATTTCCCGTTTGCCGCCAAACGCGCCAACGGGCAGTCCACCGCCAATCACTTTGCCCAGGGCAGTCAGGTCCGGTGTGACACCGTAAAATTCCTGAGCACCACCGAGGGCGACCCGAAAGCCGGTCATGACCTCATCGAAAATCAATACCGTGCCGTGCTCGTCGCATACCTCCCGCAACGCTTCAAGGAAACCGGGGACAGGCGGTATGCAGTTCATGTTGCCCGCCACTGGCTCAACGATGATGGCTGCGATTTCATCGCCCATTTTTGCGAAGGTTTCCCGAACACTTTCAATATCGTTGAACGCCAGGGTCAACGTATGTTCCGCGAGGCTGGCGGGAATGCCCGGTGAGTTGGGGACACCCAGGGTCAGCGCGCCGGAGCCGGCTTTCACCAGCAGTGAATCCACGTGGCCGTGATAGCAGCCTTCGAACTTCACGATCTTGTCTCGGCCGGTATAGCCGCGGGCGAGTCGAACCGTGCTCATGGTGGCCTCGGTGCCGGAATTAACCATGCGCACCAGGTCAATGGAAGGGACCAGTTCGCAGACCTTCTTGGCCATTTCGGTTTCGATCGCTGTCGGTGCTCCGTAACCGATGCCCTGATCGACCTGGGCATGGAGCGCATCCTTGATGATCTGGTTGCCGTGGCCAAGGATCATGGGCCCCCAGGAACCGATGTAATCGATGTAGCGGCGATCGTCTTCGTCGTACAGGTAGGCGCCGTCGGCGTGCTTGAAAAACAGCGGGGTACCACCGACTCCCCGGAAGGCCCGGACTGGAGAGTTGACGCCTCCAGGGATGTATTTCTGAGCCTGTTCGAATAGGGTTTCGGACTGGGTCATGGTTCAGGACTCCTGAGATACGGACGATGAAAAAAGTGGGTGATGTTGCGCAAACAGCTGGCTAAATCGGCGTGCGCGCTCTTCAACGGTGGCAACGTCACCATCGAACAGGCCGCCGACCACGGCCAGCAGGTCGGCGCCGGCGCGGATCAGGCCTTCGCCGTTATCTATAGTAATGCCCCCAATGGCGGTTACGGGTTTGCCAAACTGCCGTGACTTGGTCAGAACTGAAGGCTCGGCAACGGGTGCGTCAGGCTTGGTGGTTGAGTTAAAGAAGCGGCCGAAGGCCAGGTAGTCGGCGCCGTCCGCATCCGCCCGGGACGCCAGTGCCAGGTCGGCATGGCAGGTTGCACCGACGATGGCATGGTCACCAAGCTGCCGTCTGGCCAGGGCCAGGGAGCCATCGGACTGACCCAAGTGCACACCGGCGGCTCCGCAGCGACGGGCCAGTTCGGGATCATCGTTGATGATCAGCGGCACGCGGGCATTGTGGCAAAGGGCCGCCAGGTCCTGCGCCTGTTTCAGCCGTTCTGGCTCCGGCGCCTTTTTTTCACGGTACTGTACCAACACGGCCCCGCCTCGAAGGGCCGCCTCAACCGCGACCAGCAGTCGGTCTTCCGGTAACAGTTGGCTGTCGGTAATGGCGTAGAGGCCTGGCTTCAGGCCCTTGGCGATGGCCTGGGCACTGAAAGTGCCGGAAGGCGTTAGCTCTGCCATGGAATGCCCCGGTCGGGTACCGGTTGCCCTTTGCCGACTCGCAGTGCGTGCCGGATCGCACGGAGGACATAGTCCTGCGCCTGGTCAATCGCTGCCCCGGCTGAGAGGCCTGATGCCCTGCCAGCGGCGATCGAGGCCGCCAGGGTGCACCCGGTGCCGTGATACTCACCACCAACCCGCTCAACGTAAAAATGGGACGGTTCTTCAGACTGGTGGTAGAGAGTGTTGATGATGTCCTCGCCTTCGCCATGCCCCCCCGTGGCCAATACGGACTGGCAACCAGCGTTTAGCAGCTTGCGGGCCGCTTGCGCCGGATCTTCGTTCTCGCCCAGCAGGGCCAATTCAATGCTGTTGGGCGTAATCATCTCTGCGTGTCGGAACAGGCGTTCCTTCATGCGTGCAATCAGCGCTTCGTCGGCGAGGTCGCCGCCACCGGCGGCCTTGATCACCGGATCGGTAATCAGAGGGATGTCCGGGTGGTTGGCGAGAAAATCCACCAGTACATCCACCACATCGGCGTTGCCGAGGGCTCCGGTTTTGATGGCATGAATGGGGGTGTCCCCGGCCAGGCATTCCAGTTGTTGGCGGACGATGTCCGGATCCGTTGCGGTGGCGTTGTAGACGTTCCGGGTGTCTTGCACGGTCAGGCAGGACAACACAGGCAGCGGGTGACAGCCCAGGGCGGTCACTGCCTGGATATCAGCCTGGATGCCGGCGCCGCCGGAGGGATCCAGGCCAGAAATAATCAGAACGTGAGGACGGCTGTTAAGGTTGATAGTCGGGCTCCTCAGAAGGGTTTGACGACAGCGAGAATGACGATGGCGACCAGTGCCAGAACAGGCATCTCGTTAAACCAGCGGTAGAACACGTGGCTACGGGTGTTCTGGTCATCGCGGAACACCTTCACCAGATGTCCGCAGTAGAAGTGGTAGCCGATCAGCAGGACCACCAACAACAGTTTGGCGTGAATCCAGCCCTGGCTCATATAACCTTCGACATTGTAACCGATGAGCCAGAGACCAAAAACAACCGTTGCTACCATAGACGGTGTGGTGATTCCCCGATAGAGCTTGCGCTCCATGATCTTGAAGCGCTGGCGGCCAGGTTCGTCCTCACAGGCGGCGTGATAGACGAACAGTCTTGGCAGGTAGAAAAGGCCGGCGAACCAGCACACCATGGACACAATATGCAGGGCTTTGACCCACAACATTCATCAACTCCGTCGGTATTGGTAGTAGCTCTCGATATCCGATTTCAGCACAATGCCATAGACGCGCTGGATCATTGGGGCAACATGACGCTGCACGTAGAGGGCTTCTACGCTGGTCTGGTCAAATTCGTTCAGTGCTTCTTCCAGGGTCGCCTGGTACTGCACCGGTGCGATGTCCCGGCGATTGGCGGGAATGTCCATCAGGTCAATCTGCTCAGGTGTTGTGTCTTCTTCGCTGTCCGTTGCCGGCGCTTTGGTGTCTTCCATGTAGCGAGCAAGATCCACCGCCGGCAGCAGGCCAGTGGGGCCGCTACTGCCTTCCACCACCAGCCATTTTGGTTCGGATTTGAGGATTTTTCTGGCTTCTTCACGCGACAGGAAGCGTTCGGTGCGCAGGATGTTCCTGTCCATGATGGCGCCAACGGACACGCGCCGTAAAGCCTGGATAACCGGCGAGTTCTGGTAACTCAGGCCCTGGCTCTTGAGTATGGTCAGGAACAAAGATTTCTTGCCAAAGGCTTCGCTGGTTACCAGGCTCGAGGTCGTAATGATCAGCATGCCTGGCAGAATAATGTGGGGATTCCTGGTAAGTTCCATCAGCGCCATGAGCGCTGCCAGTGGCGCCTGCAGCACGGCCCCCATCATGGCGCCCATGCCCAGCATGGCGTAAAAGCCCACGGACGATGCCATATCCGGCAGTATCTGGGCGCCAATCAATCCCATGGCTCCTCCCAGTGTGGCTCCCATGAACAGGGTGGGGCCAATCACGCCGCTGGGCATGCCAAGGCCGAGGGTGACCGAAGTGATCAACAACTTGGCGATGCCGGCGCCCAGCAATAGCCAGAAGGGCAGTTGGTTGTCGATCGTGAACTGCACCGTGTCGTACCCGATCCCCATCACTTCCGGTACAACGATGGCAAAGGGCACCATGAGAAGTCCGGCGATGGTGAGTCGCAGTAATACCGGACGATGGTGGTGGCGTCCGGTGGTGTCGATCAGTTGTATAAAGGCCGCCGCCGCGACCCCGATAATGATTGCGATGGCGATGATCCATGGGATTTCCAGCAGGGAGTTCATGGTCAGCGGCGGCACACTGAACGCTGGCTCCGAGCCGTACGCGGCCTGAGTGACCACCGCCGCGGTCACGGATGCCAGGATGATGGGGGTGAAACCGGCGATGGTGTATTCCATCATCACCACTTCCATGGCAAAAATAACGCCGGAAATCGGGGTGTTGAACGACGCGGAAATAGCGGCCGCGCAGCCGCAGGCAACCAATGTCCGGATGCTGTTGTTGGGTAGCCGCATCCATTGCCCCATCAAGCTGGAGATGGCCGCCCCAAGATGTACGGCGGGGCCTTCCCGGCCGGCGGATTGGCCGGTAACAACGGTGCTGACACCGGTGGCGAACTGGACGAGGGCGCTGCGAACGGAAATATAGCCCTGATGGTAGTTCAGGCGTTCCATGACGTGCACGATGCCAACCTTGCGGTCGTGGGTTGCCAGGTTGTGCATCAGCAGGCCCAGCGCAATGGCGCCGGCCAACGGCAGGATGGCGCGGGTAAGAATGTCCAGCTCTTCAAACGACTCGGAGCCGTCGCCAGGCAGGAAGTACTCGAGTGGCCATTCGATGGCCAGGCGAAAAGCCAGAATCACGCCACCGGTAAACAGGCCGGATAGCAATCCGAGAACCGCCAGTTGTGGCAATGCGTCGACACCGGACAGCCGGCGCCGGAAAACCGGGATCAAGTTTCCAGTGATCTTGTTTCTCAGTTTACGCATGAACGCCGGTTTTCCAGGGACGAGTGGTTTCTTGACGATATTGTAACCAGCGCCGCTCGGGCTGCAATAAGTCATTGGTTTATCATGTTAGACTATAGGTGTGTTATGAACCCGATTTCAGCTGGAGAAACAGGTGATAAAAGTAGGCATTGTAGGTGGAACCGGTTATACCGGTGTTGAGCTTCTGAGGATTCTTGCGGTTCATCCGGACGTGACGGTGAGTTGCATCACCTCGCGTTCCGAGGCCGGCATGCCGGTCGCAGATATGTATCCGAACCTTCGCGGCCACTACGACCTTGCCTTTTCCGAGCCGGACGTAAAAACGCTGGCAGCCTGTGATCTGGTCTTTTTCGCCACGCCCCACGGTGTGGCCATGCGGATGATGCCGGAACTGATGGCTGCCGGAACCCGTGTTGTGGATCTATCAGCGGACTTCCGCCTCCGGGATCTGGATGTCTGGGCCGAGTGGTACGGCATGCCTCATGAAAGTCCCGAATGGGCGGAGAAAGCGGTTTATGGCCTGCCGGAAGTGGTGCGGAACAAGATCCGTACAGCACAACTGGTGGCTAACCCGGGCTGTTATCCCACAGCTGTCCAGTTGGGCTTTCTGCCATTGCTGGAGAGCGGGCTGGTCGATCCGTCACGACTGATCGCGGACGCCAAGTCGGGCGCCAGCGGTGCCGGACGTCAGGGCAAGATCGGTATGCTGCACGGTGAGGTGGGTGAGAGCTTCAAGGCCTATGGCGCATCCGGCCATCGCCATCTCCCGGAAATTCGTCAGGGCCTGTCCCAGGCGGCGGGTGGTGATGTCGGTGTTACCTTCGTGCCACACCTGATTCCGATGGTCCGGGGGATCGAGGCAACGCTATACGCAGAGCTTCGGAACCCTGCTGATTTTGACCGTCTCCAGTCGCTGTTCGAAGACCGCTTCCGGGATGAGCCTTTTGTGGACGTGATGCCATTTGGCAGTCATCCGGAAACCCGCAGTGTCCGTGGTGCCAACAACTGCCGTATGGCTCTTCACCGGCAGGAGCAGAGCAATATTGTGATCGTTTCATCGGTCATTGATAACCTGGTAAAAGGTGCGGCAGGGCAGGCGGTCCAGAACATGAACATCATGTTTGACCTCAAGGAAACCCTCGGGCTGGAAGCGCCCGCGCTGCTACCATAGGTCTGACCGGTGAGCGAACACAGAAAACCCGCTGAAGAATACGTTGTCATCCGGCATCGCCCGGGGTACCGGCTGCGCCGAAGCTTGATATTGCTGACGTTTTCCATCCTCGCTGCGGTGCTGGGGTATGTGACCGGTATGGCGCAGGGTGGATTCCGTTTTTCAACTGCCGAAGAGTCCCGCGACCTGCTGGAAGAGCAGGTTGAAGACCTTCGAGAGCAAAACCGCGAGGCCAGCCAGCAACTGGTCAACCTGGAGCGGGGGCGAACCATAGATGCACAAGCCCTGAATCAGGCGAGAAGGAGCATTGTTGATCTGGAAACCCGGATCGCGTCACTGAAAGCGGATCTGACTTTCTATAAAAACATCATGGCACCTTCGGAAACCAGCAAAGGGCTGCAGGTGGATCGGTTCACGATGCAGCAGGGGCGCCAGGACGACACCTATGGTTTTAAGCTGGTGCTCACCCAGATCGGTGACAACAAGAGTTATATATCGGGCGTGGTCGCGGTGAACGTCATTGGTATGCGAAATGAAGAGAAAGAAGTGATCGCGCTGAGGGACCTGTCGGACGATATCGACGATCTGGGCGTCAAGTTCCGCTTCCGGTATTTTCAGGATATAGAGGGGCTTTTACGAGTGCCGGACGGTTTCGAGCCGGTTGAGCTGCAGGTGGTCGCCCGTGCAGAAGGCAGTAAATCGTCCCAGGCCGAACGAACTTTTGATTGGGATGAATTGACGGAGAACTAAAATGCTTGGCAAAAAGAAACAGAAACCTAGGCGCCCCGCTGGGCACTTCGATACCCTGGTTTCGTCCCGCACGACGGTTAAGGGGGATGTGCATTTCTCCGGCGGACTGCATGTGGATGGCACTATCCGCGGCCGGGTCGTTGCCGAAGAAGGCGGCGACGCGGTGTTAAGGGTGTCTGAGGTGGGTTCCGTGGAGGGTGACATTGTCGCCCCTCATGTGATCGTAAACGGCACGGTTCACGGCGATGTGTACGCGTCAACGCACCTTGAACTGGCCGAAAAAGCCTCCATCCATGGCAATGTCTATTACAATCTGATCGAGATGGCTATGGGCGCGTCCGTTAACGGGAGCCTGGTTCACCAGAACGAGCCCGCGGGTTTGTTGAGCAGGGACAAGCAATCTGATGCTGCCGGCAGAGTCATTCCTGAAGAGAAGCAGGCGGAGGAAGAGTCGGTAGAGGTACCTGGCAAGGAATAGTTGATTGTTTTAGTCAGGAATATGATAATCAGGTCAGATTTTTCTGTAACCGGAGGCGGACTTGAGTGTAGTTCAGCAACAGGCAATCACACCGCTGTTTTTCAGTGACAGCGCGGTATCCAAAGTACGGGAGCTGGTGGATGAGGAGGGCAACTTCGACCTCAAGCTTCGCGTGTTTGTGACCGGTGGCGGCTGTTCCGGTTTCCAGTATGGTTTCTCATTCGATGAAGCGCAGGATGAGGAAGACACGGTCATCGAAAGGGATGGCGTGATGTTGCTTGTGGATCCTATGAGTTACCAGTATCTGGTCGGGGCAACCGTGGATTATCAGGAAGGGTTGCAGGGGTCGCAATTTGTCGTTCAGAACCCCAATGCCAGCTCCACCTGTGGCTGTGGTAGCTCCTTCTCGATCTGACGTGCGTGTTCAGGCGTAGTACACCGCCCCAAGTATTCTTTTCCCCTCTGCGCCTGTAACTTCCGGAACATTGCCGGGCTTGCCGGCGAGTGTCTGGCTTGCGAGCCAGGCAAAGGCCGCCGGTTCTACCCATTGCGGGTCCAGGCCCAGGTCATCTGTTGACGCGAGGCGGGCCGGGCTACAGGTTCGCTGCAGAGCCCGCATCAGAATCCTGTTTTTAGCACCGCCCCCACACGCAAATATTGTCATTCCCGGCGATTGCGGCAACTGCTGCGCGACGGATACTGCAGTTAATTCGAGCAGGGTGCGTTGTACGTCGGCGCCGGAAAGGTCCGGGTGACGACGTAATTGAGTCCTGATCCACTCAATATTGAACTTTTCGGTACCCGTACTCTTGGGTGGCTGTCGCGAAAAGTAGGCATCCGAAAGCAGGTCGCTTAGCAGTGCCTGATTGATCTCCCCTTCCTCGGCCCATGCGCCATCCTCGTCAAACGCCCGGCCAGTCTGATCCATGCACCAGGCATCCATCAGCGCGTTCGCAGGGCCTGTATCAAAACCGGTGATCGGCTCATTGGCGCCCGCTGGAAGGTGGGTGATATTGGCGATGCCGCCAAGATTAAGGATGCACCGGCTCTCGCCTTCAGCGCTAAAGAAGGCTTTGTGGAATGCCGGCACCAGTGGCGCTCCTTGACCGCCTGCTGCCAGGTCGCGCCGCCTGAAGTCTGCCACGGTCGTGATGCCGGTTCGTTCAGTGATAACAGTGGGATCGCCAATCTGCAGGGAAAAAGGTGCTGAACTATCAGGGTGGTGACGTAGGGTCTGACCGTGACTGCCGATGGCGTTGATGGATGAGGCCGGGAAACCGGACTTCCCGATCACAGTTTCCGCCGCGAGGGCGAACAGTGAGCCGACGGCGTGATCAAGCTCGCCGACATCATCCGGCGTTCCCCGGTTCTGGCCGAGATTGACCAGCCGTCTGCGTATGTCGTCCGGGTAGGCGGTGGTGTGGGAGGCATGCACCTGGATTGTTTGACCGTTGAACGACACCAGTATGGCGTCAATGCCGTCCATGCTGGTGCCTGACATCAATCCAATCCAGGCTTTCATTCAGTTCACTCGTCAGCGGCCAGGGCTAGATGCTGGTAGTTTTGGCGGAACAGTTCGAACTTGGCAACTTGCTGTTCCGCAAATCCCTTGAAGCGAGCCATTTCTGACTTGGGTACCGGTTTCGCATCAGGGAGCTTGACCGTTCGCGAGTTTCTCGGAGAGCCGTTGACCCGGAATTCATAATGCAGGTGGGGCCCGGTCACCATGCCGGAAGAGCCAACATGGCCAACGGTGTCGCCCTGCTTGACCTTGGTGCCGGTCTTGATGCCTTTGCCGAGACGGCTCATGTGGGCATAGAGAGTGGTAATGTTGTCGCCGTGCTTGAGAATGACCGTGCGGCCATAGCCGCCTTTCCATCCGGCAAACTGTACCCTGCCATGTCCAGCCGCCTTAATGGGAGTGCCTGGAGGCGCGGCGTAGTCAGTGCCCTCATGCGGGCGAACGACGTCCAGCACCGGGTGACGACGCTGAAGGTTGAAGGAAGAAGAGACGCGGGCGTTGATGGGTGTGCGCAGGAACGCCTTGCGCATGCTGCTGCCGTCCGGGCTGTAATAGTCAGTATCACCGTTGCTGTCAGTGTACTGCAGGGCAATAACCTCTTTGCCCCGATTGATAAAGCGAGCAGACAGAATGTTGCCAGTGTCGAATTTCTCGCCGTCCAGATACAGTTCCTCATACACCACTTCGAACCGGTCACCCTTGCGAACGTCGTATACGAAGTCGATGTTCCACCCGAAGATGCCCGCCATTTCCATGGCCAGTCTGTCGCTCATGCCGGCTTCGCGCGCCGCCACATAGAGGGAGCCGTCAATAACGCCTGACGCAAATGCCGGTTTAACGTCAGGCTCGCGGACCACGGTTTCGCCGGTAAAACCTTCTTCGGTTTTTTCAACGTGAAGGGTTTCCAGCAGGTTGCGCTGGAGGTCTATGGCAGCGAGTTCTCCGGCGTCATTGGTTGCAAACGCGATGGTTTCGCCAGCATAGAGCCGCTGAAGCTTATCGGCTTCGCCAGAGCCGTGGATCACAGACAGCATGATGCCGTCGTTGAAGCCGGCCTTGCCGAACAGGGATGAAAGTGTGTCGCCGGACTTGATCTTGTATTCCTGCCATTGCAGCTCTGGCTCGCTGACCTCAGCCATGGCCGCAGCGGTGTCCAGTGCTTCGGGTAGCTGAGGCTCGTCGCTGATGGATGCCAGTTCAGGTGCTACTGTTGCGTCTTCTTCTGGCATCTTGTCGGCAGCGGGCTGTTCGTTCATGCGGGGAGTCGGCTTGCCTGACGACTTGACGGTGCCTTCGTCGAGATCCAGCGAGTAAGCCATTCTATTGGCTTCTACATCGGCGCTGGGGCTCATCAGAATAGCGGCTGCAACGACAACACTGGTCGCAGCGGCAATGGTGATATGGGTTTTCGGAAACATTTTCAGCACGTGTCGCATCCGTTTTAATCGGTATTCCGGTAGGTTGTACTACCTAATTAAAGCTGTTGTTCAAGTATAGTCCAACAGATTACCGTATAAAATGCGCTCAGGACAGCATCAAACATTACCGTTACTGGCATACTGGCCGGATTTCTGAGGCCGGGATTGTTATAATACCCGGCCTTAAATACGCGGCTTTGTTCAAAAACTGAGCAGGTACACTTTAACAGGGGTGCTGGTAACGCACAGATTTCTTTTGTAGATCTCTGTAACTGTCGTCCGGCCCAAATGATCAGAATTGAGGGTGTGTGGTACATGGCATCTATTGATGAGGCGCTGGCCGTTATCAAACGCGGCATGGATGAGTTGATCCCCGAGGAAGGGTTGATTGAGAAGCTCCGGGAGGGGCGCCCTCTCAGGATAAAGGCCGGATTCGATCCTACGGCCCCAGATCTTCACTTGGGCCATACGGTTCTGATCAACAAGCTGCGACAGTTCCAGGACCTGGGGCATGAAGTGATCTTCCTTATAGGGGATTTCACCGGAATGATCGGTGATCCCACCGGCAAGAGTGCAACTCGCCCGCCTCTGACGGAAGCGCAGGTTGCTGCCAACGCCATTACCTATAAAGAGCAGGTGTTCAAGATCCTGGATAAGGAAAAGACACGTGTGGTGTTTAACTCCGACTGGATGAGCAAGCTTTCTGCGGCTGACATGATTCGTCTGGCGGGGCAGTATACGGTTGCCCGTATGCTTGAGCGCGATGATTTCACCAAGCGCTACCGTGCCGAGCAGCCCATCGCCATTCATGAGTTCCTGTATCCACTGGTTCAGGGGTATGACTCGGTCGCCCTTGAGGCTGATGTGGAGCTGGGCGGGACAGATCAGAAGTTCAACCTCTTGATGGGGCGGATTCTCCAGAAGCACTATGGTCAGAAGCCGCAGGCTGTATTGACCATGCCGTTGCTGGAAGGGCTGGATGGTGTCCAGAAGATGTCAAAGTCGTTGGGCAACTATGTCGGCGTTAATGATTCGCCCGGTGAAATGTACACCAAGCTGTTGTCCATGCCGGATGACCTCCTGTGGCGTTATTTTGAATTGCTGAGCTTCCGGCCGTTGGCGGAAGTGGATGAGTTTCGTGCTGCAGTGTCCGGAGGTGCAAATCCGCAGGACTACAAAAAGCTGCTGGCAGAAGAAATTATCACTCGCTTCCATGACGCTGAGGCGGCGGCGACAGCGCACAAGTCCGCGGGTAACCGGGTGGGCCTGGGTGAAATACCCGAGAACGTGCCGACTATCGAGGTTTCCCTCTCCGGGCAGGAGCAGTTGCCCGTTGCTACAGTGCTTCGCCTCGCAGGGTTGGTGAAGAATGGGGCCGCTGCCAGAGACGTACTTGGGCGTGGCGCTGTCTTTATTGATGGTGAAAAGCACGAGGGTGATCGCTTCTTTAATCTGGGCGACGACTGCGTTGTGCAGGCGGGTAAGAAGAAAATTGCTCGCGTAGTGATCACGGATTGATCGAAAAGTAAGGTTTTTGAGAAAATATTGAAAACCGCGTTGACAGTCGGAGTGAGCTCTGTAGAATACGCATCTCTTTCGAGGGGCACGCCACTGAGGCGGGCCAGAAATTGAAAGACAACCGTTTGAATTAGTTGAAGATTTCGAGTTTCAAAATTCTTCAGAAAGCGGTTGACAAGGCAGCGATTCGATGTAGAATACGCCACCTTGATCGGGCAAGCCCCGAACGCTCTTTAAA
>NZ_LSMM01000052.1:0-43092 GCF_001566815.1 Marinobacter sp. Hex_13 | reverse complement strand
CAGGAACGTCAGCTCACATTCATCGGGGAGTATAGGTGGACCCAATTCCTCGTTGTTCAGGAGAGTAAACTCAGCTAACTGAACTTTAGTCAGGATATTTAGACGAGAGAGCTCTCGCTCGCAGGAGGCTAAGCGGGATTGTTCCAACAAGGCCATGGCTCTATCTCGGAACCCTTGGTGGTACAGAAAACGGCTGTAGGCCTGTGTACACCCCCACAGAATATCTGTAACGCCATAGTTCAAAGCGAAATCGAACGAAGCCTGTGCAGATTCCTGGGTAACCAGGTGATGGTTCTGTTCGTGCAGGATTTGTAACTCAAGGGTGCCAAACATTTTATTTAAAAAAGTTTTTGGCACCTGAATCTTTTCTGCTGTTTTATTCGCTTGAAGCAACACACTCCTTGCTCGGGCGATGTCCCCCTTGAACAGTTCACCCTGAATTTCTGCAGTTTTAAGCCAAATAAAAGCGTAATGTTGATTGGATGACTGGATGGCCACAGCCGCTCGATGGGACAATCGCTCCAACTCTTCAAAATGGCGTCCACTGGAGGCAATGAATGCCTGGCAAGTAAGTGCTGCGCCTTTGCCAACCATGTTACGGTCGCCAAAGGCGTCTATCCATTTTTGACAGAGAACCTGACTCTCCAGTAATTTATCCTGTGTAGCTTTGCCTATCGCATTAACCAATTCCCGCCATCCTTCCTCATCAAGATCGCCCACCCCCCTGGAGCTCGGATGAAGCGAACTAACCAGTATTTCCTCTGCTTGACGAGCTTGTTGGCTGAAATACAAAATCCACGCGTAACCTATGCTCAAGGCAGCGATTTTTTTTATCGTACGAGCCGGTACTTTTCCAAACCAGGTACGAAGTACTTCGATTTCACCCTGTCTGAGTGCCACGTCCAGGATAATGCTGTCACTTACGACGCGAGCCCATCGATGGTCACTGGCTTCCAGAGCTGCATTGATTGAATGGAGGTACTCTCCCCTACGCCAATGCCAGAACGCGACCCGTTTCAGTACATACGAGCGACGTTCTCGTTGGGTGGTGTTAAATAAACTACGCAAATACTCTCGCAGCACAGGGTGCATATCCATACGATCAGCAGAAGTCCCGGTGGGAGCTAAAAGAGCATAATGTTCGTTAAGAAACGTAATTTCCCGGTCGGCCTCTTCTGTCTTATAGACATAGCCATAGCATTCAGCGCTGATTACTTCGAGCATCGCTGCATTGCAAAGAAAGGTCCTCGTACTATTGGGTAACGCAGTTAAGAGGTTGTCCCTGAAATACGAGCGAGTTTCCGGCCAAGTCGCTGCGGGGAGATTTGGGTTTGGGGTTCGGCACATAAGCCTGACAAGTGCTGGCCATCCACCGGTCGCTTTTATGATGTTGCTGGCTTCGGGGCCACCCATACCCGATAATTCACTAACCTCCTCTTCTGTAAATACAAGTTCATCAGCACCATACGTTACAACACCCGCCATCATAGACAAACGTGGCAACGCCCCGACGCGACTCGGTGCAATGAAAAATTTCACATTGCTCGGTGTTTCACAGATTAAATCCTCAATCAAATCCGCGGTATGTTTAGCCTCGCCAACCCCATCAAGGCAAATTCTTATCGTCTTTTTTGCATTACACAGTGCGTTTCGAAGAACTTCGATGGTGTCGATGTCACTTTTTATCGTGCGCCAGGATTCAACTCCTTCGAGTTGATATAAAACTAACGCTGCAAACAAACTGCCATTAACGTCACATGAGTCAGGGCACGACCGGGTATTGATATAAACGGCGCTCTCAAGTTCCAGTTCGCGAGTGTTTGCTGCCAAGGCCACTTGTACAGATTTTCCATAGCCTGGCGGGGCCCGATACAGAACTACCTTTGATTCAGGCGTAGCAGAAGCGCTCAGGCAATAGCGGTCTAAACACCCTTGAGTAATGAAACACTGACGAGCCCACATCCTTTCAGACATCCTCCGACACCAGTCTTCCAAGCTATGGCGGGTCATGACAATCCGATCTCCTGCTTCGTCTCCCCGAAACGCGAGGGCGCTATGGGGTGAAAGCATATTGATAGATGTCTAGTGCGAAAACTACCCCTTAGAGTAGTTGTTTGATCTCCGGTTCTGGCCAAACCTGTTCATGCCTACAACTTGTCCGTTCACCTGAGGGACTCGGTGTTCGCACAATGTAGAAAAATGATCAAGCTGAAAAACAATAAGGTGATCCTAATGTCAATGTCAGAAAATGTCTTAACAACAGAGTCTCTTCAGAGAGACCCTGATGCCGAAGGTTATGTGGACAGAAAACGCCACCTGTGGGTCCTTTCTGTGCTGTGGCCAGCGACGCCTCTTATTGGCCTTTATTTGGTATCCCAAACTGGATGGAGCATTTGGTACGGATTGGTGTTGATCCTTTGGTATGGCGCAGTTCCCTTGATTGATGCCATGTTTGGAGAGGATTTTTCCAACCCCCCCGAGTCGGCCGTGCCTCGGCTTGAACAGGATCGTTACTACCGGGTACTGACCTACTTAACTGTTCCTATTCATTATGCGGCCTTGATTGTCAGTGCCTGGTGGGTATCCACGCAACCAATGAATGTTTTCGAGTTTCTGGCATTGGCCCTTTCCCTGGGAATCGTGAATGGTCTGGCTCTGAACACAGGCCACGAACTTGGCCATAAAAAAGAAACGTTTGACCGTTGGATGGCGAAGCTTGTCCTCGCCGTGGTCGGATATGGTCATTTCTTCATTGAGCACAATAAGGGGCATCACCGTGATGTGGCTACGCCGATGGACCCGGCGACATCCCGCATGGGTGAGTCCATTTACTCATTCTCACTGCGTGAAATTCCCGGTGCTTTCAAGCGGGCATGGGATTTAGAGGAACAGCGCCTCAGTCGTTGTGGAAAAAGTGTCTGGAGCCTGGAGAACGAAGTTCTTCAGCCTATGATTTTGACCGCTGTGCTTTATGCGGGATTGCTGGCGTTTTTTGGTCCCTTAATGCTGATCTTTTTGCCCATTCAAATGGCCTTTGGCTGGTGGCAGCTGACCAGCGCCAACTACATTGAGCATTACGGATTGCTGCGCGAGAAGATGTCGGATGGACGTTATGAGCGTCAACAACCGCACCACTCATGGAACTCAAACCATATTATGTCGAACCTGATTCTGTTTCATTTGCAACGACATTCCGACCATCACGCCCATCCTACAAGGTCCTATCAATCGCTTCGCGACTTCAAAGACCTGCCTTCCTTACCATCGGGATATCCCGGGATGTTCCTGGCCGCAATGTTTCCCTCATGGTTTCGTTCGATAATGGACCACCGGGTGCTGGATTGGGCTAAAGGAGATCTCGATAAGATTCAGATTCAACCCGGCAAGCGTGAATTCTATGAGCGTAAATTTGGTGGGACTGATTCTGAATCAGTCGATACCGCCGCGGCTAAATGATCGGCTAATCGGAACTTATATACCTCGTTTACTTTATTTACGTTGCAGAAAAAGAGCCTCTGACGTGCACCTGAAAGAGGGTGCGCGTCGGGCGCTACCAAAACAAAGACAATAATATCGTTTGAAAGGTGCTCTAAATGGCTAAGTATCAATGCCCTGATTGTGGTTATGTATACGACGAAGTGGTTGGTGATCCGCACGAAGGCTTTCCTGCAGGAACGACATGGGAAAAAATTCCTGAAGACTGGTCCTGTCCAGACTG
Organism: Marinobacter sp. Hex_13; assembly: GCF_001566815.1. Lineage (NCBI taxonomy): Bacteria > Pseudomonadati > Pseudomonadota > Gammaproteobacteria > Pseudomonadales > Marinobacteraceae > Marinobacter > Marinobacter sp. Hex_13. The sequence goes on along the minus strand of NZ_LSMM01000052.1, from coordinate 39,374 downwards.
TGCCGTCAGGGATAAGGTTGACTTCGTTGCGCTTCAAGAAGCGAACCCGGAACTTTCGGTGTCCGCAACCAATACAGCGGTCCGCCCTGCCAGCCAAGCTAAGACCGAGGGAGCATCGCAGAAAGCAACGGGCGCATCTACTCCTTCAGCTAAAAATAAAACAAAGCCCAAAGCGAAACCCAAGCCTAACTCTTCAAAATCGCCGAAAGACTCGACTCAAAAAGATACCTATCGGAAGTGGGTCTGCATCACTTGCGGCCATATCTACGATGAAGCTCTCGGAGATGAAGCCGAAGGCTTCCCTGCCGGCACTCGTTTTGAAGATATTCCAGACGATTGGTGCTGTCCGGACTGTGGTGCCACAAAAGAGGACTATGTCCTCTATGAAGACTAGTAATCCGATGGAAAATAACAACAGTCTCGTTCGGCAAGAGGTGATTTTATAATGCAGATTGCTAGTCTGGCGAAGGTTGGGCTGCCCAATGTGTCAACCAGCGATACGATTGATTCAACGTTCGCGGCCCTACAGCGGGCACAACTTGCGCGTCGCGGAAGTTTTACCTTGGAGGCTCGAATAGCGCAGCTCGACCAGCTGCGGGATTCAATTAAACGCTACGAATCAAACATCATTGCGGCTTGCGCGGCGGACTTTCGAAAACCCGCTCCAGAAGTCAAATTAACTGAACTCCTGCCGGTGCTTCAGGAAATTCGACACACTAAAAAACACTTGCGTAAATGGATGCGTCCGAAGCGAGTGGCTGCATCCGTTGGTGTTCTGGGCACGAAATCTTATGTTCGGCCAGAACCAAAGGGAGTGTGCCTGATTATTGCACCGTGGAATTATCCGCTCAATCTTGCGCTCGGACCTCTCGTCTCAGCGTTGGCTGCAGGGAACGGAGCCATCATTAAACCCTCGGAAATGACACCACATACCTCAAAGGTGATTGCCAACATTGTCGCCGAAACCTTCCCTCCCGATCTGGTTTCCGTGATTGAGGGTGATGCCGCGGTAGCGCAGAAACTGTTGGCCTTACCCTTCGACCACATATTCTTCACGGGCAGTCCTGCGGTAGGCAAGGTGGTCATGGAGGCTGCCGCCAAGAACCTTTCCTCAGTGACACTGGAATTGGGGGGTAAGTCCCCGACCATTGTTGGCCCAGATGCCAACATAAAGAGGGCTGCGAGAAACATTGTCTGGGGTAAGTTTGCCAATAATGGACAGACCTGTATCGCCCCAGATCATGTTTTTGTGCACGTTAATATCGCAGATCAATTCAATGAAGCACTTAAAACGGAAATTGGGCGAGTCTATGGAAAAACACCAGAAGCCCAGAAATCGACCGCCGACTATTGCCGGATTGTAAATCGACGTCATTTCCAGCGAGTTTCAAACCTGATAGATGATGCCAAAAACAAAGGTGCAAGAGTCTTTGAAGGCGGTGTTACAGATGCTGAAGAGAATTTTATTGCTCCGACGTTGATTTCAAATGTATCGAGCGACATGGATATTTCACGTGAGGAGTTATTCGGCCCGATCTTACCCGTTATTGAATTCGACGATATTGATCTGGTTATCAAGAAAATCAACGATAACCCTAAACCGCTTGCGCTTTACATATTCGACAAAAACGAGGCTTTTGCCACGGATATTATCGAGCGAACGAGCTCCGGCGCTGTAGGAGTCAACCTTACAGTTGTGCATTTTCTACATCCGGGCCTGCCGTTTGGTGGAGTTAATAATTCCGGGATAGGGGCGGCACACGGTGAATACGGTTTCCGCGCTTTTTCGCATGAAAAGGCGTTGATGGAGGATAAACATTCTCTTATGCATCTTCTTTTTCCACCCTATACAGCCTGGGTCCGGCGTCTTATAGAGGCTGCTGTTCGTATTCTGGGCTGAGTATAATCAAATAATAAGAGAGTTATTATGTACGATTACATTATTGTCGGTGCGGGATCGGCGGGCTGTGTATTGGCCAATCGGCTTACGGCGGACTCTTCAAAGCGAGTAGCGTTGCTAGAAGCGGGCCCAAAGGATAAAAATCCACTCATACATATGCCTATAGGTATAGCACTCCTTTCCAATAGTAAAAAGCTGAATTGGGCTCTTGAAACCGAACCTCAAGAACATCTGAAGGAGCGCCGCCTGTTTTGGCCTCGTGGGAAAACACTTGGCGGGTCCTCTTCTATCAACGCCATGGTCTATATCAGAGGTCACAAAGCCGATTATGACCACTGGGGTCAAGTTGCCGGGACCGACCTCTGGGGATGGGATCGCGCTTTAAAATTGTTTCGTCGACTGGAAGATAATAAACGTTTTGGCGCAGATTCTTACCATGGGGAGGGCGGTGAGCTCACCGTAAGTGAACTCAAATCAGTCAATCCGTTGAGTCGAGATTTTGTTCGAGCGGCACCTCATGTAGAGCTCCCGATAAACACGGACTTTAATGGAGAGACGCAAGAGGGATTGGGACTCTACCAGGTGACACAAAAAAATGGTCGCCGTTGGAGTTCAGCGCAGGCATTTCTGCGTGTCGCGGAGAACCGGCCTAATCTTGATGTGCTAACGGACGCGCGGGTAACCCGGGTGGTAATGGACGGTAAGCGGGCAGTCGGCGTGACACTGAACCAGGGGGGCGAATATCGCCAGCTTAGACTCAATAACGGCGGTGAAGTCATATTGTCTGGTGGTGCGGTTAATTCACCACAACTACTTATGCTTTCGGGAATCGGTGATAGCGAAGAGCTTGGAAAACACGGGATCCCCCTTGTGCATCATCTTCCTGAGGTCGGCCAGAATCTGGTTGATCATTTGGATATTACGATCATGCACGCGGCAAACTCACGTTTGCCCATTGGCGTTGCTCCCAGTTTCCTGTTTCGGGGCGTGAGCGCATTATTCTCATATATCTTTGCGCGACGTGGATTTCTTACCAGTAATGTTGCCGAGTCCGGAGGCTTTGTTAAATCCGAGCGCTCGTGCGAACGGCCAAATGTGCAATTCCACTTTTTGCCAACTTACCTGAAGGATCATGGACGAAAAGTGATGGCCGGGTATGGGTACACCTTGCATATTTGCGATCTAATGCCCAGAAGCCGCGGTTTTATTGGTCTCAAAAGCCCTGACCCATTGGCCGACCCGTTGATTCAACCCAATTATCTCAGTAACCCCGAAGACATCAAAACAATGATCTCGGCCGTTAAATTTGGACGACGGATACTCGGGGCACCAACAATGGCTTTACATAGTAAACGAGAAATTAAGCCCGGAAACTCGGTGTCTTCGGACAGTCAGATTGCGGACTTTATCCGGGAAAATGCAGAGACTATTTACCACCCCGTTGGCACTTGTCGTATGGGCGCGGATCCGGATTCAGTCGTTGATCCGGAATTAAAAGTCAGAGGGATTGAAGGGCTAAGAGTTGTCGATGCCTCGATAATGCCCAGTTTGGTTGCCGGTAACACCAACGCACCCACCATGATGATTGCCGAAAATGCAGCCGACATCCTCTTGGGAAATGTTTAGGTTCAAACCCGGATTATGCCTTCTACATTGGACCTTAATGACGCCAGATACTCGCGTCAACCAACTACAAAAACGACAGGAGATAAACGTGCTTGGCCAAATGATGAACATGGAGCTCACCGTGAATTCCTTGATCGACCATGCTGCTCGCTACCATGGAGACGCTGAGATTGTGTCGATAGGAACGGATGGAAATCCCAGTCGATCTGACTGGGCAACTGTTTCGGAGCGGTCGCGACAACTTGCGTCAGCGCTTCGAACGGCAGGCTATGTCCAGGGGGATCGGTGCGCGACCATTTGTTGGAATAACGTGGGGCACCTGGAATGTTACCTTGGCATCTCTGGTGGCGGGATGGTGTGTCACACCATTAACCCGCGACTGTTTCCAGAACAACTCGTTTACGTTATCAACAATGCTCAAGACAAAGTCATATTCTTTGACAAAACGTTCCTTACCATTGTTTCAAATATCCGAGACCGACTGGAGACGGTTGAGAAATTTGTATTGATGTCCGAACCGGACGAAGAAATTGCAGCGCAATTTCCAGGCTTGTTGTTTTATGAAGAGTTTCTCCAGCGAGGAACGCCTAACGCGAATTGGCCTGAAATCGCCGAAAACCAGGCCTCAAGCCTCTGCTATACATCGGGCACCACCGGAAATCCCAAAGGGGTGCTCTATTCACACCGCTCCACCGTTCTGCACGCGCTGGTAGCTGCTCAACCCGACGCACTGAATTTATCGGCACGGGACGTGGTGATGCCGGTTGTTCCTATGTTTCACGTAAATGCGTGGGGGGTACCCTACATTACGGCGATGGTTGGAGCCAAACTGGTGTTGCCTGGTCCTGGCCTGGATGGGCAAAGTTTGGTCAAGCTGATCGATTCAGAAAGCGTAACGATTGCGCTGGGTGTGCCTACGATTTGGCAGGGACTTCTCTCGGCTTTGGACGAGCTTGGCTCCTCGGCACAGTCGCTTAAACGGACGGTGATAGGGGGTAGCGCTTGTCCGCCCTCAATGATGTCGGAGTTTCGTGGTAAGTATGGCGTAGAAGTTGTCCATGCATGGGGAATGACAGAAACATCACCGATCGGGACCGTCAACGCACTGCTGTCGAAACACAATACTCTTTCGGAGGAAGGAAGAAACAAAATCCGTGAAAGCCAGGGACGGCCTCCCTACGGGGTGCAGCTCAAAATTGTAGGAGAAGACGGTCATCAACTGCCCGAAGATGGCATTGCTCAGGGAAATCTCCGCATCCGTGGTCATTGGGTGGTAGCCGATTACTTCGGTGTTGAACCAAATCAGACTCTTGAGGAAGACGGTTGGTTCGAGACAGGTGATGTTGCTTCGATCAATGATGATGGATTTATGACAATACGTGACCGCTCAAAAGATATTATTAAATCTGGTGGTGAATGGATATCTACAGTCGAATTGGAGGGAATCGCAATGGGCCATTCTGCCATCAATGAAGCTGCCGTAGTGGCGGCCTCCCATGATAAATGGGACGAACGACCGATCCTGTTGGCAGTAAAAATACCCGACGCAAATATTACTGAGGAGGAACTTCTTGCTCATTATCAGGGGAAAGTCGCCAAGTGGCAGATCCCGGATCGCGCGATCTTTGTGGAAGGATTGCCACGCAATGCCACTGGGAAAGTATTAAAAAACAAGCTGCGTTCTGAGTATGGGGAAGTATTAGTCAGTAAACCGGCAAGCTAGCATCAATGAGTGACATTTGTGTTACGAAAAATTGCAGTTTTACCTAAAGCCAATTTGTTTTAATACCAAAAAGGATAATAAAAAAATGAAACCTAAAATAATTAGTAAAGTCTCGTTAGTGGCGTTCCTTTTACTTTCACTTGCTGCGAGCCTGGCCAACGCTCAATCTGAGCCGGTTTACAGTAGAGGCGACTGGGTGGTTGGGCTGAATGCCACTAGAGTTCTAACCGATGAAGATTTGCGATCAGCCTCTGCGGGGGGTGCCCCCGTTCCAAATTCCAACCTGTCTATTAACAACGATACGACCATATCATTCGACGTGTCGTATTTTCTGAGTAATCAGCTGGCATTCAACATTTTTGGCGGCATTCCCGCTAGTGCGGACCTCCAGGGCGAAGAGTCTCTCTCCGGTCTTTTTCTTGGTCAAACAGATTATGGTCCGGTAATTCTTTCGCTTCAGTATCATGTCTTGACGGGTAGCAACTTCTCTCCGTACTTTGGAGCGGGTGTAGGACGGATTCTCTTTTTAGATGAAAAGGATCGCGCACTAACCGACTTCGACGTCGAAGATACATGGGCCCCTGCGGTTCAGGCTGGTTTTCGCTGGAAGATACACAATAACTGGTCGGCAAATTTTGACGTTAGATATGCACCCTTCAAGGCGGATATCACCGGTAACCTGGGCCCGGCCCCTGTTCAGGCAGAAGTGGAAGTGGACCCCACTATCGTGAGCATCGGAGTCGCATATCGCTTTTAAATGCCAAGTATACCAACCGTCTGCATTTGCTGGTCGCTTTCAGCAACCTGCTGATTGATAAAAAACCTGCAGCGTAAGACCAATGCGCCCCTTTTCCGCCAAGATTGCGGAAAAGGGGCAAAAACCAGCGGTTATTCAGATCTTCCTTAGGTATATAGCCCCAGCCTTATACATCATTTAAAGGTCTCGTATCGTTTAGTCGAGTAGTATATAGCCATCAGGACCGGCACGTCCTTACTATAGAAAACCTTTTCAGTAGTCCCGCAAGTTTCATTTAATCGAGCAAGTGTCTTAACATTAATACCGCTCGTAACTATCGGTTCTTGATGTCCACCATCAATAAGCCGGAATCTTACTGTGTTTGATTTACACACCGCTTGAAGCTTGCAGTCTGAAAAGCCCTGTCTTGGCTGCCACCACCCATCCGCATGAAAAAGCATATGCTCAGATGAACCAAAACAAGAGGTCGACACCGAATGGGCGATGTTGCTTATGAAGGATTGAGTGATCGGAACCTCTACCCATAATGGCCGATAGAGACTTCGCTTTATCTTTGTGGATAAAATCAAGTTCATATTTTCGTCGGTAATTGCAAGGTGAGGTTATTAGTGGGATATATAGAGAATTATTTCACCGCTATGGTGCTCTCGGTTTACCAGAGCAACAGTAATGTGTCTGGCTACGGGAAATTCCGCCGGTTGTGGCTCACGCATTCTTTGCGCTCACTGAAAGCTGTCGGTCGTAGGATATGATATCCATAGGCCGTATGAGTTGTGCATTGCTTTCGCAATTTTGGGCAAACTAAGGGCACAGCTCTACTCGGTCGTCAATTTCAATTTATGGACTGACCGCTCACCAAGGACTTCAGTTCAATATCCGGATCCTTCAACATTTCAGGATTGACCTGCCTGCGTTGTTGAACGAGGGTCTTGCCGACCATAAAAGCGATGGGCAGGTTAACCGCATCAACAGCAATGACACAGCCGTCGCGGAGATAAAACACCGCAAATCCCTTGTCTTCCGGGCTTCCGCGCAGCACACGCTGATCATGATATTGCGACAACCCCACCATCTGCAGACGCACGTCATACTGGTTCGACCAGAACCATGGAGCGCTATTATAGGGTTTCTTCTCGCCCATCAGGGTTGCCGCCACTGTCCGGGCCTGATCAACCGCGTTGGCGACAGATTCAAGGCGCTGCATCTTCTCGAAGAAAAGATTCCGGTGGCGGGTACAGTCGCCGATCGCCAGGATGGCTGGATCTTCTGTGCGGGTAAACTCGTCAACAATAATGCCGTCATCACAGGGCAGGCCGGCGGCCTCAGCCAGGGCGGTTTCTGGCGCCACACCCACTGAAACGAGCACTATGTCGGCCGGTACAGTGCCGCCGCTCGCCAATGTCACGCCAGCCACATGCCCCTGATCGCTAGCTTCGAAACCGGTTACCGCCGTGTTCAGGCGTAGATCCACGCCAGCGTTACTGTGTTTGGTGTAAAAAAACTCCGACATTTCCGGGCCTGTTACACGCTGCATAAGACGCTCGGCCGCTTCCAGTACCGTGACATCAACGCCTTTTTTGGTAGCGCTGGATGCCACTTCAAGGCCAATGTAACCACCACCCACGATGACCAAGCGTTTCCCCGGAACCAGTTGTTCACGCAGGGCATCCGAGTCAGCTATGTCATGTAGGTAATGAATGCCCTTCAAGTCAGCCCCGGGTGCGTTCAGGCGTCGAACGTGTGACCCCGTGGCCAGGACCAGTCGATCGTATTTCAATGTGCTCTGGTCCGACAAACTGATGGTCTTGTTGTCCCGATCAATTTGTTCGGCACGTACACCGAGCCGCAACTGATGGCCGGCGTTCTCGTACACCGAGCGCGGCTTGAGGTACAGCGACTCCTGATCCACCTCGCCTGCCAGGTAGTTCTTGGACAGGGGCGGCCGCTGATAGGGTGGATGTGGCTCTTCGCCCACCAGGACCACTTCATGTTGATATTTCTTTTGCAGCAAGGTTGTCAGGAGCGCACCTGCTGCGTGCCCGCCGCCAACGATGACTGTCGTCTCTTTCTGTTGGTTTGCCATAGCCTGTCTCTTTCTACTGTTCTTTGGAATCAGATTGATCAGAAGTCCAGATGCCAACTGAGCCCTGTGACGCCCGCGCGCGCGGAGCTCAGCCGACCATCTCCCCGGCATCCTCAAGTATCATCGCGGCACCTTTCTCGCCGATCATGGTTGCCGGCTGATTGGTGTTTCCGCCGACCAGCGTCGGCATGATGGAGGCATCGACCACCCGCAGGCATTGCAGGCCATGCACGCGCAGGCGCGGATCGACCACCGCCATCGGATCAACACCCATCTTGCAGGTGCCAACCGGGTGGTACGCTGATTCACCGCTGCGCCGTACCCATGCGGCGAGATCGTCGTCATTCTGCAGCGCCGGCCCGGGCAAGACCTCAACCTCGTGGTGCGGGGCAAACGCCGCCTGCGCCAGGATCTTGCGCACCAGGTGGACACCGCGCACCAGTCGCTCGACATCGGCGGACTCGGCCATGTAGTTGGGGTCGATCAGCGGCGCGGCAAACGGGTCGGCACTGTGCAGACCGACGCGCCCGCGCGACGACGGCCTGAGCCCGTAGATCATCACCGCGTAGCCATAACCGCTCATCGCGGTCTTCAGGTCTCGCCCGTGATCGTCGTACAGCATTGGCGCGAAGTGCAGCTGCAGGTCGGGTACCGGCTCCTCGGGCCGGGAGCGGATGAACCCGCCGGCCTCGGCGCCGTTGCTCGACAGCACGCCCCGCCGGCCGCTCAGATACGTCAGAGCGCCCCACAGCCCCTTGAGCCAGTAACTCGGATGCATCGAGATGCTTTGGCGGCTGCGGGCGCTGACGCGCACGAACACGTCGATATGATCCTGAAGATTCTGCCCGACGCCCCCCAACGCATGGCGCAGTTCTATGCCATGCCGGGACAGTTCCTCCCGCGGACCGATCCCGGACAGCATCAGCAGTTGCGGCGAGTTGAACGCGCCGCCGCAGAGCACAACTTCGCGCCCGGCACGGACCTGCGTCAGCCCCTTTGTATCGCGGTATTCGACACCGGTGGCGCGGGTGTCTTCGAGTAGCACCCGGGTGACATACGCGCCGCTGCAAACCGTCAGGTTGGAACGCGCCGTGGCGGGTTCGAGATAGGCCCGCGCGTTGCTACAGCGTGTGCCGTCTTTCTGGTAGGCGTAGTAGAAGCCCACGCCCTCCTGCTCACTGCCGTTGAAATCTGTATTGAGCCGGTACTTTGCCTGGGTCGCCGCCTCGACAAACGCCGTGCTCAGCGGATTGGTATAGCGGCGCTCGGCAACGTTCAGCGGACCACCCTGACCATGAAATTCTGCCTCATTCGGCGTAAGTTTGGGCTCGAAATGTTCCGATCGGCGGAAGTAGGGCAACACCTCGGCGTATGACCACCCTTTGCACCCCAGCCGTGCCCACTCGTCGTAGTCCCGGGCATGCCCGCGAATATAGACCTGCGCGTTCATGCCGCTGGAACCGCCAAGCATCTTGCCCCGCGGCTGAAAAAGCGCCCGGTCGTGCATGTGACGCTGCGGTTCGGTATTGAACTGCCAGTTGTAGCGGCGGCTGAACATTAGCTGCAGGAAACCCAGCGGCATGTTCACGAAAGGGTTGCGGCGGCTCTCCGGACCGGCTTCAAGCAGCAGCACAGAATGGCGACCGCTCTCCGACAGGCGGCTGGCGACAGCACATCCGGCCGAGCCCGCGCCAACCACGACATAGTCAAATTGTTCGGTCGTCATCCTGGTTAGCCTGTTCATTAACTTTTTGGTGTCAGCTGGACCATCAGCTCCGAATAGCCCCGCACGAAGTTGGACTGCACGCGCTCCGGCTCGCCGACGACTTCGATCTTGTCAAAGCGTTTGAGAATCTCTTCCCATAGGATACGCAGTTGCAATTCGGCCAGGCGGTTGCCCATGCAACGGTGAACACCGTAGCCAAATGACATATGGTTTCGTGCGTCCTTGCGATCGATAATGAAGTGATCGGGGTCCTCGAACTTGCGCTCGTCACGGTTGCCCGAGGCGTACCACATCACAACGCGATCGCCCTTTTTGATGGTCTGGCCGCCCAGCTCAACATCTTGCTTGGCGACTCGGCGCATATAGGCCAGCGGCGTTTGCCAGCGGATGATTTCCGACACCATGTTCGGAATCAGTTCCGGTTTTGCCTTCAGTTTTTCGAACTCCTTTGGGAATTCGTTCATGGCCACCAGGCCACCACTCATTGAGTTGCGAGTGGTATCATTGCCGCCAACGATAAGCAGCGTCAGATTGCCGATAAACTCCATCGGGCGATTGATCAGATCTTTGGTGTCGTCGTTGCTCTGTAGCAGGCTGATCAAATCGAAACCGGGCTCTTCGCCCGCCGCGCGGCGCGCTTCCTTATCCCTCCAGAGCCTGGAGAAGGACCAGGCCATGTCAGCCGCGTCGTCAAACATGATCTCTTCTTCGGCATACTCGCCGCCGGTTGCCGATGCTGCCCCGGCCATCCGATCCGACCACTCAACCAGCTTGTGACGTTCCTCGTAAGGAAAATCCAGAAGGGTTGCGAGCATGCGACCGGTGAGTTCCTTCGATACAGTGGGCACCCAGTTGAAGGGCTGGCCCAGAGGCAGGCTGTCAAGCACATCGCCGGTACGCGATCGGATCAGCTCCTCCATTTCCTTCAGGTTCTTCGGTGCCACCACGCCTTGAACCGAGCTGCGCTGCACATCGTGTTTTGGCGGATCCATGGCTATGAACATTTCCACCGACAGCCCCTCTGGAGGGTCGCCTAATATGATTTGCGGCTCGGCGGAAAACAGGTCGTGACTCTTGTCTACGAACATGATGTCCTCAAAGCGAGTCACCGACCAAAAGGGGCCGAAGGGGCTGTTCTTCTGGTAATGCGCCGGAGCCTCATCGCGCAACCGTTTGAAATAGGCGCGCCACTGATCCTGCCGATACAAAAATGGATTGCTGACATCGATGTCCTCAAGGGCCAGCGTGTTAACGTCCGGGATGACTGATTCAACAAATTCGGGCACCGGCCGGCGTGGGCCGAAGGCCTTCTTCTTGGCGCTCATTAACAGTTTCAGCCCCTGGATCTGCCTGTGCATCGGTACCACCCTGGAGGTAGCATTGATCACTCGGGATTGAATGTCGTCAAATGTTTTAGACAGTGTTGGCATGCGTCCTCCTATGTTCACATCTGGAACTCGGGTAAATGCACGGTCATGCCGTCCATTTCATCAGTAATGACCACCTGGCAGCCCAGGCGCGAAGTGCTCTCCCGCTCCGGGGTCATTGACAGCATTTGCTCTTCCTCACCACCAGGCGTACCTGTCTTTCTGAACCAATCGTCCGAGACGATGACGTGGCAGGTGCCACAGGCACATTCCCCCCCGCAGTCCCCGTCAATACCGGGGATCAGATTGTCAACGGCGATTTGCATTACCGAGGAACCAGTTTTGAACTCAGCGACATGTTTAGTTTGATCATGTTCTATAAAAGTAATCTTACCCATTGTTGTTCTCCTGCCCGTAGTATTCACCGATAGATATTGGCTGTCTGGCGATACTTCTGTCAGGTCATTTCTTGACAACATAGAGTCATTTAAAGACAAAATAGTGGTCGTTCAGGACGGAGATGATCAATGATGACGACGCAGAAGGCGGGTGATTTGCAAAAAACCGGTCCAGGTATTCCATCGAATTACTCACGGCTAATTGCGCGTGAGCTTGATTTAACAGCCAAACAACTGCCACGTCTGCTGCTCGGCACCGGGCTTGGTGTGGCGCAATTATTGAGTGAGGAAAGCCTGCTTACCGCAGCTCAGCAGATGCGGATTCTGCGCAACGCACTGGACTTGTCCGGCCTGCCGGAATTCGGGTTGCGGCTCGGCAAGCGACTGACACCGGCAACCCATGGAGCAATGGGGTTCGTTGCTTACAGCAGCCCCGACTTTCTCACTGCGCTGCAGGCGATTCATACTTTTCTGCCCACGCGTGCTAGCTTCATCCACCTGCATTTGCAGCAAGTCAACGAGCGCCTGGAGTGTATTCTGGACTATCAGGAGTCGCTGGACGATGACATACAGCAGTGCCTGTCGGATGCGATGATTAAGGCCCTTTTTGAATTTGGCGAATTTATAATTGGTCGCCCTTTGCATGAGGCTGAAATATACTTCGCTCATCCTGAACCAAAGTATAAGGCAATGTATGCCGATTTTTTATCCGGGCAGATTCACTATGATTGCGATCAGGTAAAACTTACGTTGCCGATGTCATTGTGTCGGGAACCGAATGCGTCCGCCAATCACGAAAACTATCGTCTGGCCTTGCAACAGTGTGAATCGATGCTTGTGCAACTTCAGTCGGATCAACCGAGCTATCAGACCCAGCTGAAGATGATGATGTTGTCCCGACCGCCCGGAACGCTCAGTGAAGACGAAGCAGCGGCCTCGTTGTTCATGAGCAAACGCACTCTGGCACGCAAACTCAAGCAGGAACGCAGCGGTTTTCGGAAAGTTCGCGACGAGATTCTGTCCCAGCAGGCAGCGACCTATTTGCGTGAAAGCCAACTGTCAATCGAGGCCATTTCCGCGTTGATGAACTATCACGACATTGCCAATTTCAGACGCGCCTTCAAGCGCTGGTTTGACCAGTCGCCTGAGCAGTTCAGGCAAAATGTCAGATGACAAACCGTGCATCCGCATGATTAGCGATCATAAACAGAGGCTACTTGCTTGCGTTTGTGAAGCCAGAACCTATGCCTGCCCCCCTTTATTGATCACACCGTCCATCGCGATCTGCCAGATCAAGTCGCCAATGGCGTCGAGTGAATGAGCCCCGTTCGGGTCGAACCAGGTTGCAACCCAGTTGAGCGCCCCAAGGCCGATCAGGCGGAGCAAACGGCCGTCAACATTCTTCCGGATCACGCCCTGTGCAATCATCGTTTCGAGGATATCGGCCCACAAGGACTCGTACTGGTCACGCAGTTCGATGATTTCCTCGCGGGCCTCCGGGCCCAGCGCTCGCCATTCAAACAGCAGCACGTAAACCGCGTCCGAATCGACCAACAGGGCTCGCAGATGCGCGTTGATACAAAGACGCAACCGTTCAACCGGGTCATCCGAACTGGCGTAAGCCGACTCGACCTCTGCGGTAACCAGGTCCACCCCCCGGCGCATCAGCTCGACAAGCAGCGCTTCCTTGCTGTTGTAACGATAATACAGACTTCCGGGCAGCATATTGCAGGCCTCGGCAATCTCCTTGAGCGACGTCCTTTCAAAGCCTTTCTCACGAAAAAGCCGGGCTGCGTTAGACAAAACGTCGCCCTGGTCGCCCAGTTTGCTTGCAGGAGTCATCTGTCTGTTAACCATGGCTTAAACATCTCCTCAGCAAGCCAGCTATTTGTTCATCAGAGCGGCAACCACCTGACTCATTGCATTGGTGGTGCGCCATCGCACGGGTGGCGTGCCATTTGCCACAACAGATTCTTGACATTTGGTTGGTTAACCAACCAAAATCCAGCAACAATGTTATTCGGAAGAAACTGACATGGCAATGACCTATCAAAATCAGCTGTTTCCCCCCACTTCCACCCCTGCGCGAAATGCAAACCGGGGTGGGCAGATCTGATGACGGAGTCGAACAGAGCTCAGCACAGTGACGCTGTGACGACGGCGTGGCAGTTCACCGAACAGGTTCCCCACGGCAGGGATCTGGGTATGCAGGTTGTCTCTGTCGATAAGGGCCAGGTCTGTATGCGCCTGACCCCACAGCCATGGATGTTCGCCGAAGAGGATACAAAAGAAATCTGCACCAGCGTGCTCTACTCACTGGCAGACTCCGCCGGAGGCCTGGCGGTATTTGCGGGGGCCCTGGAGCTGATGCCCATTGCCACGCTGGATCTGCGCATGGATTATCTGCGGCCTGCCAGCGGCGACCGTGCCCTGGTAGCGGTGGCCACCTGTCGTCATTTAACGGACGAGGTCGCGTTCATCCATTGCGACATCCTCAGCGAGAGTGACAGTGAGCTGTTAGCGACGGCAAGCGCCACCTTCATGCGCAACACCCAGGGCCAGCAATTTCAGGCCGGTGGACGAAAAAAGGAGGGCGCATGAGTACGACTGGCGATTCGGCACAACCCATCTCAGGCCCTTCCGAAAGCGGGCAAGAAAGCGGGAAAGAATGTTCCGACTGGCAGGCCCTGCTGGAGCGCACTCCCTACGCACGGCACCTTGGTCTTGAGGTTCAACGCGACGATGTAGGTCTAGTGGTTCATATGCCGTGTCGTGAAGCGCTGATTGGCAACTTTATGCTACCTGCTCTCCATGGCGGCGTGCTTGGCGCCCTGATGGAGCTTACCGCGCGGGTCGCTGCGCAACGCCAGGATACAGACAAACGTTGCCCACGCATTCTCGACAGCCACATTAACTACCTCCGCTCCGCGCAGGCCCGATCGACGTTCGCCAGCGCCGAAATTGTCCGGCAAGGCAGGCGGAGCAGCCTGGTCCGGGTGACCTGCTGGCAGGGCGATAAGCGCAAGCCGATCGCCAGCGGTCAGGTTCAGTTGTTGCTCCCGACAATGGCGGCCAAAGAAGCAGATCTTCATGGACAATAAGCACAACAACCCTGAACGCGACCAATTCCAGGCGCCGGATGGCGCGGAGATCGCCCTGTGGCGCTGGCCGCAATCCAAAGCGCGCCCCACGTTGCACTGGGCGCATGCAACGGGTTTCCATGGCCGCCTGTACCGCCCCCTCCTTGATGAGCTTGCCACGGACGTCAATGTCCTGGCCTGGGACATGCGGGGGCACGGGGCCAGCGCCGGTGCGGCGAACTTTTCGACATTCCGGGGCTGGGAAACCTACTATCGCGACATGACCGCTCTGCTGGATAGCCTGGATGAGCCGGTCTGGCTTGCCGGCCACTCCATTGGGGCCACCACCAGCATCATGGCCGCTGCCCGACGGCCAGACAAAGTGCTGGGCCTGATTCTGGCGGAACCCGTAATCATGGATCCGGGGCAGGGCCTGAGGTTGTGGCTGGCCAAGCTGCTACGCCAGTCACATCGGTTGTCACTGGCCGCCGGAGCCGCACGTCGGCGCCCGGTATTCGACTCGCACGCTGCTGCGTTGGACAACTATCGGGGCCGCGGTGGCTTCAAGACCTGGCCCGAAGCATGGCTGGAAGCCTATATCCAGCACGCCTTCGAACCGCAGGAAGATCAAGTTCAGTTGGCGTGTGCGCCGGAGTGGGAGAGCACCACTTTTGCCCATACCGAACACAACCCCTGGCCCGGTATTCGTCAGTTGCGGTGCCCGGTTATCGTGCTGGCGGCGGAACGCGGGTCAACCTTCTCGCCGGCCGCGCGAAAACGCCTGCAGATCCTGCTGCCTGAGGCTGACGTAAATGTCCTCGGCGAGGCGACTCATTTTCTGCCTATGGAGCGGAGGGAAACCGTTCGCGATGCCATCCTGCAACTTGTTTTGTCCGGCTACCGTGAGAGCTGATACTCAAATCTGGATTTTGCCAATCGGGACACCTGCCATGCGCTGTATGCTGACCCTGTTTATCTCGCTGCTCATGCTGTCTGGTTGTCAGCAGTCTTCGGAACCGCCCCCAGATGCCCGCGCCCCTATCCCCTGGGTAAAAACAGTTGAACTAAAGGACGCCGGCCCAACAGCGCAGAGATTTTCAGGAACCCTGCGAGGCCGCCACGAAGTTCCTCAGGCCTTTCAGATCGCCGGTCGGATTCAGCATCGTTATATCGATGCCGGTCAGCGCGTGGAAAAAGGCGACTTACTGTTCAAGCTCGATACACGGGACCTGGTGGCAGCCGCAGGGGTCGCCGCCGTGGATCTTAAGCGTGCAAAAGCGGCCCTGGCAATTGCCACCAATGAACTCCAGCGCCAGCAGCAACTTGTGGCGCATCAGTTTGTCAGCGAACAAACCCTGCAACGCCTTGAGTTGGCAGAGCGTGAGGCGCGCAGCCAGGTGCAAACCGCTTCTGCACGCAATCAGCAGGCTCAGAATGCCCTGGGGTATGCGGAACTGAAAGCCGCCCATGCAGGCGTGGTCACTGAGGTCATCGTTGAACCTGGCCAGGTTGTGGGTGTCGGACAAACCCTTGCCGTTCTGGCCGAAGATCAATCGCTGGAAGTCGAGGTTTTTTTACCAGAGGGCAGTAACCCGTCCATGCGCGGTTATGTCCCTTTACCCAATGGCGAACAGCTTGCTGTGAGCTTGAGAGAGATTGCCGGGGCTGCCGACCCCGCAAGCCGGAGCTGGCGTGCCCGATACAGCCTGGAGGGGCCCTACCCCTCGTCTTTAACCCTGGGGTCGGTGGTGAGTGTGCGGTTAGCGCAGAAGCAAACCGCCCCCAGCCATCGCGTACCGCTGGGTGCCCTGGATGAGAGAGGGCAAACGCCGCAGATCTGGTTGGTTTCCGACGGCACGGTAACGCCCCTGGCGGTCGAGGTGATCGATCTGGGTGAGGAGTATGCGAAGATCAAGGTCGACATCAAGGCGGGAACGCCCATCGTCGCGTTGGGGACACACCTGCTCACGCCTGGCATGGCAGTGCGGGAGCTGGTTCAATGAGCTTACCGAATCTTTCCGCGCTGGCAGTGCGCGAGCGTTCGGTCACCCTCTTTTTTCTTTTGCTGTCCGTTGTTGCCGGTTTCTACGCGTTCTCGTCCCTGGGTCGGGCGGAAGACCCTGCGTTCACCGTCCGGGCGATGGTGGTTTCTGTCGTCTGGCCAGGGGCAACCCCCGAGGTGCTGCAGAACCAGGTCGTGGATCGTTTGGAAAAGCGAATCCAGGAGGTGGTGTATTTCGATAATATTGAGACAACCATTCGGCCCGGGCAGGCCGCCATGGTTATCCGATTCCTGGATTCTACTCCGAGTGAAAAAGTGTCGGACCTCTTCTATCAAGTCCGCAAGCGCATGCTCGATGAGCGACCCAACCTCCCCCAGGGTGTGATCGGCCCCATCGTCAACGATGATTTCGCGGATGTGTATTTCTCCCTGCTGGCGCTGACGGCACCCGGGATGCCAATGCGTGAACTGACCCGCGAGGCAGAATCGATACGGGATCGCCTGCAACGGCTGCCCGGCTTGCAAAAAGCACAGCTCCTGGCGGAGCGTCCTGAGCGGGTGTATCTCGAATTTGATCAGGACCGGCTCAACAACCTCGGTTTGTCGGCAGAAGAGGTGTTGCAGGCGATAGAGGCCAACAACCGTCTTCAGCCTCTTGGCTTTGTTGATCTTGCCGGCCCGCGGGTTTATGTCCGCAGCAACATCGACCTGTCTGACCTTGAGCGCCTCACCTCAGTACCTCTCCGTATCGGCGACCAGCTTATTACCGTATCTGATCTGGCCGAGGTGCGTTTAGGGTATGAAGATCCTTTGAGCTACATCGTCCGCTCCAACGGTGAGGATGCGATCCTCCTGGGTGTGGTCATGCGTGCGGGTGAAAATGGCCTGGAATTTGGCGCGCGGCTGCGCGAGTTTGTCAGTACCGAACAGGGCAGGCTGCCGCTGGGAATGTCAATACAGACCCTGACCGATCAGGCGGAAGCCATCACTCAGGCGGTTGATCTTTTTCAGGTCAAGTTTCTGGTTGCGTTGGTCGTGGTGATGGGGGTTAGCATACTGGCGATCGGTCTGCGCGCGGGTTTGGTGGTGGGCATTGCGATTCCTGTGACCCTCGGCCTGACTTTCTTGTTGATGAAAATGGCGGGCATAAACCTGGACCGCATCACCCTGGGTGCGTTGATTATCGCACTGGGTCTGTTAGTGGACGATGCGATCATCGCCATTGAAATGATGATCGTGAAGATGGAGAGCGGCTGGGACCGGGTACGGGCAGCCAGTCATGCCTGGAGCGTAACCGCCGCGCCCATGCTGTTCGGTACGCTGGTGACGGTGGCCGGATTTGTCCCCATCGGATTTGCCCAGTCCGGAGTGGGAGAATACACCGGCAACATCTTCTGGGTGCTGGCTTTTTCGTTGTTGATTTCCTGGGTGGTGGCGGTAACTTTTACGCCTTATTTGGGCGTCAAGCTCTTGCCCGATTACACCGGGCATATGGGCCAGGACCTTTACCAAAGCGCGTTTTATCAGCGGTTGCGTGGGGTGATCACAGCGTGTGTTCAGTACCGGAAAACCGTCGTTTTTATCACAGTGGGTTTGCTGGCGATCAGTGCTTTCGGGATGGCAACCCAGGTGCAGAAGCAATTTTTTCCCAGTTCTGATCGCCCCGAAGTTCTGATCAGTGTCTACGCTCCGCAGGGGAGCGCTATTGCCACCACGGATCAAAGTGTCAGACGCCTGGAAGCGATTCTGATGGACATGCCGGAGGTGAAAAGCCTTTCCGCTTACATCGGTGCCGGTGCGCCCCGATTCTTCGTATCGGCCAACCCCGAGCAGCCGGACCCGGCATTTGCCAAGTTGATTGCCATTGGGCAGGACGTTAAAGGGCGCGATCGCATCATCTCGGCGCTGGAAACCAGAATCGCGGCGGGTGAATTTCCGGAGGCACGAGTGCGGGTGACGCGTTTGCTGTACGGTCCCCCGGTGGTCTGGCCGGTCAGTTTTCGTGTGCTGGGTCCGGAATCCGATCAACTCAGAGAGATCGCGCACCAGATCCGCACTCTCATGACCGGGCATCCGAACATCGTCATGCCGCATCTCGAATGGGATGAGCGTGTGCCCACTCTCTATCTTGATATGGATCCGGAAAATCTGGGTTGGATGGGCCTGACTCCGGCAGAGGTTGCCCGGCAACTGCAGTTCCAACTCCGCGGAGTGGCCGTCACCGAACTGCGCCAGGGCATAAGGAGCGTTCAACTGGTGGCGCGTAATGCACGTGGCGAAGTGATCATGCCGGAAGATCTTGAGATCAAAACCCGCGACGGCCGCAAACTTTCCGTACAGCAACTGGGCAAGTGGCAGGTTCGTTACGAGGACCCCGTCATAAAGCGTTACAACCGTGACCCCTTCCTGGCCGTTCAGGCCGATGTAGAAGGTGCCCAGCCACCGGATGTCACCAAGGAGATATGGAGTGCGATGACGGGCCTGCGCGAACAGTTGTCGGAGGGTTACCGTATTGAAATCGGCGGTACGGTGGAACAATCAGCCAAAGCCAATGCTTCAATCCAGACATTACAACCGGTGATGTTGGCGTTGATGCTGATCTTTATCATGCTTCAGATGCGTTCCTTTATCGGCACATTGACTGTTCTTGCCACCGCGCCACTGGGGCTGATTGGGGCTGTGCTGGCTTTGCTGCTGTTTAATCAACCCTTTGGCTTTACCGCGCTGCTGGGGCTGATTGGCCTGGGCGGCATCCTGATGCGAAATACCATGATTCTGACGCAGCAGGTGCAGGACAACTTCAAAGCAGGAATGGCTGCCCGGGAAGCCGTTGTCGAAGCGGCAGTCCAACGTGCCCGCCCCGTGGTACTCACCGCCCTGGCGGCCGTTCTGGCGTTTGTACCTCTGACCTTTGACCTGTTCTGGGGGCCGCTGGCTTATGTCCTTATCGGTGGCGTGGCGGTCGGCACTCTGATCACGCTATTGTTTGTGCCGGCGCTTTATGCCCTTTGGTTTCGATTAAAGAACGAACGCTGAGATTAGATCGGCCCCACAGTTTAGACTGGTTCAGGCATCCCAAAGCTAGCTGAAACCCCTGACCTGCACCCAGCTTCCTTTCCATGTGATCGTCTGGCGTCCGTGATTTGCTCCATCAATTAGGCTGTATGAAGCATAAGTGATTTGCTCGTCGGCCCTGAGCGGAGGCTAACTTGAATGTCCGCTTTTGTTTAAGAGAAGATTTTGATAGACAACTGATGAAACGACCGACACCGGCAAGACATTCTCCTAAAGAGTCGTATGCCTGGTAGTCTTGAGTGCGGTCGCAGTAGGAGCTAATCGGGCATGAAAAGTACCTGAACAAGTTTTCTGGATTGTCCCTACCTGCTCAGCCTCCGAGCATTCGTCTCATTCTAACTTCACAAGAGAAGTCTCATCCTCCCACCAAATCAGAGAGAGCACGGTGCCTCTTCCTATTCGCACAGAATCCTCCACAACGACATACTCTTCAACACCAGGGTGGCTGACCCACTCCTCCGCATCCACAGTGACCGGCCCAGGCGAAGCTAAGCCGGCATTTGTGATGAGGCTGTGAGCTACCGAATGTCTGCTGATAAGTCTGTTGACGCGAACGGAAAGGGGAAGCTCGGGATGCCTCCAACTCCATCGGTATCCCTGCAGATTCGAACAGACGACAATGGCTGGAAAGCTACCGAGTTCAACCAGACGTATTGAAGCTGCGGTCAAACTGACTCGAAATTGCCGTGCCAGATACGACGCGCTCGCCATTGTTACAGCCATGCCTTGGGCCGCTTTCATGAAGAGTTGGGCAGGCATCAATAGCTCAACCGCAAAACGATTTGCAGCCGCCTCACGGTCGTCCTGATAGTCCTTGAGCTTAAACGGTGCCAGATCTTTGGAGCGACAACTGGCAGAAACCTGCCCGCGATCTTGAGCCCAATGTCCTAATTCATGAGCGATGGAGAACCTCTGACGCTCAATTGATGCCGTTCGATCAACCGTAATGATAGCCTTGCTGCCCTTTCCTACGATTCGAGCCGCGCAACTGGTCAACTCTCTATACTTAACCCGGGCACCGCAGAAATATGCCATCACCTCTATATCAACGTCGTCAGGGCTCACGATTCCCATTTGCTGCCAGAGCCCTTCTGGCGTGATATTTCGACGCATCAGTCATCATCCTCGTCGTTTAATTCAGCGAGATCCTCCAAGATGCCAGTAATTTCTTCATCGGATAAATCAGACGGGTCCTCCAGCTCTCTGAAAGCCAGAGTTGCTGAATCTGACCACCTGTGCGCACCGGACAGTATTTGGATGAGTAATGAGCGCCGCTCCTCAGCCGTTCCGGGTAAGCTGGATTCTCTGATATTGGCTTTCTCTTTATTCAACGCGGTTCTCGTGGCTTCATACGGCGTAACATCGACGTCGCCTACTGAGTCGCGAATGAGATTCCTCATTTTATCGGTTGCCTGGTCCGCATTCGCACCAAACTCCCGCATGATCATTTCATCGGACATTTCAGCAGTCTCGTCTGATAGCGCATCCAAAAGAGCATGCCAGCGCTCTTGATCGCTTCGAGCTCCGCTCATGGTGCGTTCTCCCCAGTTATTAACCTGCTAACAACGCGGCGGAGTCTCTTTCGCGCGGCGTCATATTGATTCTGAGACATATGAAACTGGGATAGAGTTTCATTTGCTGTCAAACCCTCGCCAAGGGCAAGTGCTATTGCCTGGGCATGGGGGTCATTTACCAAGTTGCTGGTTACTTTCTCAAGCATTTCTTGTGCATATACCGCATGGGCTGGATCTGTGCTAACGCCGGCTTCTATCACGCAGTTGCCGGAATCTACATTTCCGGCCTGATCTACTTCAACATCCATTTCATGTTGGGCAGCGATGGCAGCATGTTTGGCTCTAGATGATACGATGCTGCCGAAGACCATTCGCATAAAAGGCGCTGTTTCGACACCCCTGGGCCACCGCCTAGCACCAGAGACTACGCGATCGAGACCGTCAGATAACAAATCGTCAGGATCACAATTTCGTAGCTTCTTTGCCTGAAGCTCCGCCATTCGTCTTAGCCGCAGCAGGTCCGCTTCTAACAGGCATGATAGCTTGGCCCTCACCTCGTCCGTGCTGAGATATTCATCATCTTCACGTCCCATCCACCCCTCCTAGACAGATACTTCTCTCCAGCCTCCTGATTTGGACATCTGGATGAGCGTCCAAATTTGCGCTCTGGGGAGAATACACCTCATGAGGGGCGCTTTCATCTTTCGCACCCTCACCACAACTGACATATGAAGAGGTGAACCGAAATGGCAATTGAACGAGCAGTATACAAAACAGCAAAGGACAGAGACGGCGATATCACTGGATTATGCCAGTCCGGACAGCTGTGGTCGCCCCGACGCAAAGCGGACGCGATTAGGGACATTGAGGGGGGTGCCTATAGGTACTACGTTCCAATGAAAGATGGATCAAAAACGCCAATTCGAGTCGTCAATGGTCCAAATGGGAAATATCTTCGGTCAGACTGGGACCAGACCGAACGAAATAATCTTGACCAACTACCTGACTGCACCTGCTAGAAGGAGGGCTGAGCAATGCCGAAGAAAAAAGATGTTCACATCGTTCCGCATGAGAATGGCTGGGCTGCCCAGCGTGAAGGGAGTTCCCGCGCATCAAGCGTGCACCGTACGCAGGCAGAGGCTATACGGCAGGGGCGCGAGATGGCCAAACAAGATCGAGTAGAGTTAGTCACGCACGGCCGGGACGGGCGAATACGGGACTCGGACAGTTATGGCAATGATCCGAATCCTCCGAAGGACAAGAGGCACTGACAGGGGACCCAGCCATGGACGGCTGCCCTCTATCTGCTGAGACCGGTTTAGACTTAGGTTGTTTATGACTAACACTTTTGCGATTCGCCCAATGGTCTACTGCAGCACCTCGCCCCTCTATCGTGTAGGTGCTCCTTCTTAACCGGACATTTAGACATAAGCCAAGGCCTCGATGTCGACAAAGATTACTGCAGAGAGAACCGCAGGCTGGCCACTATCTGTGTCCGGCAACTTAGTGTTCAATCGCGACTCTTTTAGTCGCAATGCTGCAGAGGTCATCGCTTGAATTTAAACTCTGCCGCCTAAATGCATATTGCGTAATGATGCACCGTAATCTAGTCTTAAGCTCAAGAAATGCATCATTGAGAATACTGCATGACCAAATTCGCCAAACACCAGCTGCCATTGCGCAGCCTGGCCGCCATCCATCCCGGCTATCCCTTCCGTGGCAAGATGCCGGTGGACAAGGATGGCAATGCGTTCGTGGTGCAGTTCCGCCACCTGGTCGTGGGAGAGTCCCTGGACGACAAAGACGGCAAAACCCTCGATCGGGTGACCCTGCCAGGCAGGCGGCGACCGGATTTCCTCTGGCCCGGTGACATCCTGTTCATGGCACGGGGCACTCGGAATGACGCGGCGGTGGTCAAGGCATTGCCCCACAACACCGTCTGCACCCCGAATTTCTTTCACCTGCGTCTGAAACCCGAGGCCTTCAGACTGATGCCCGAGTTTCTCGCTTGGCAGCTGAACCATGTGGATGCCCAGCGATACTTCGCCATGTGTTCACAGGGCTCCGCGGCCCCCAGTGTGACCAAGACCCAGTTGGGCGATCTGACCGTAGTGGTGCCACCCATCGAGCAGCAAAAGCTGATGATGAAGCTGGTCTGGGCCGCACAGCAGGAACAGGCACTCTTGGAACAACTAATCGAGAACCGGCAGCGCATGGCCGATGCGGTTGCCCGACACGTACTTCGTCCGGATACGACAACAGGAAAATGAGATGAGCAAAGATTCGATCAAGCAGGAACAGATCAACAAAGCGGTTTGGAACGCCTGCGATACCTTCCGGGGTACCGTAGATCCCAGTATCTACAAGGACTACGTACTCACCATGCTGTTTGTGAAGTACCTGTCCGATGTGTACCAGGATCACTACGACAACTACGTGGCCGAGTACGGCGACACGCCGGAGCTGATCGAAGAGCTGATGAAGAACGAGCGCTTTGTGCTGCCTCGGGATTCCGGCTTCTACGCCCTGTATGACCAGCGCCACGAGCCCGGCAACGGCGAACGGATCGACAAGGCCCTGCATGCCATTGAAGAGGCGAACATCGTCAAGCTGGCCGACGTATTCCAGGATATCAGCTTCAACTCCAACAAACTGGGCGATGAAAAGCAAAAGAACGACATCCTGCGCCATCTGGTGGAAGACTTTGCCCGGCCTGAACTCAACCTGCGTCCGAGTCGGATCGGGAAGTTGGATGTCATCGGCAACGCCTACGAGTACCTGATCAAGAGCTTTGCCGCTACCTCCGGCAAGAAGGCCGGTGAGTTCTATACCCCGCCGGAAGTCTCCGAGCTGATGGCTGAGATCGTCGCGCCGAAGGAAGGGGATGAGATCTGCGACCCGGCCTGCGGTTCCGCCTCCCTGTTGCTCAAGTGCGCCAACCAGATCCGCAAGAGCCACGACGGCTCGAAGAACTTCGCCCTCTTCGGTCAGGAAGCCATCGGCAGCACCTGGGCCTTGGCCAAAATGAACATGTTTCTGCACGGGATCGACAACCACAAGCTCGAATGGGGCGACACCATCCGGAACCCCAAGCTGCTGGATGAAAACGGTGGCCTGAAGCAATTCGAAATCGTGGTGGCCAACCCTCCCTTCTCGCTGGAGAAGTGGGGCTTTGAAGGTGCCGACAGCGATCCCTACGCCCGGTTCCGACGCGGAGTGCCGCCCAAGACCAAGGGCGACTACGCCTTTATCCTGCACATGATCGAGACCCTGAAGCCGAAGACCGGCCGCATGGCTGTCGTTGTACCCCACGGAGTCCTGTTCCGGGGCTCCAGCGAAGGCAAGATTCGTCAGAAGCTGATTGAGGAGAACCTGCTGGATGCCGTCATTGGCCTGCCCGAGAAGCTGTTCTACGGCACCGGCATCCCGGCGGCGGTGCTGGTGTTCCGTAAGGACAGGACGGACAACAACGTGCTGTTCATCGACGCCAGCCGCGAGTTCAAGGCCGGTAAGAACCAGAATCAGTTGTCCGATGAGAACATTGCCAAGGTGGTCGACACCTACAAACAGCGCGAGAACCTCGACAAGTACGCCTACCTGGCCAGCCCGGAGGAAATTCAGGAAAACGACTTCAACCTCAACATCCCCCGCTATGTAGATACCTTTGAGGAAGAGGAAGAGATCGACCTGATGGCCGTGCAAGCGGAGCGGAGGGAAATCGAGGCTGAGATTGCGAAGCTGAACGAGCAGATGGACGGTTATCTGAAGGAGTTGGGTTATGGTGCCTGAGGGTTGGAAACCGACAAAGCTTGGTGACATCTCATCACTGGTAACGAGTGGTTCCCGCGATTGGGCAAAGTTTTATTCGGATTCTGGCAGCAAGTTCATCCGGATGACGAATCTTCGCAGGGATGGCATACATCTGAAAATGGATGACCTGAAGTTCGTCAATATCGAGTCAGGCTCAGCTGACGGGAAACGAACTTCACTTCAAGCGGGTGACATTCTTATTTCTATCACGGCAGAGCTGGGCAAAATTGGTTGGGTTCCACCTGGTTTGGGTGAAGCCTATATCAACCAGCACACCGCGCTAGTAAGGGTGGAGCCAACAGAGTCTGAATCTAAATTCGTAGCATATCTCCTTTCCTCGAAACCCTATCATCGCCGAATCAATGCGTTGAATGATGCGGGAGCAAAGGCAGGTCTGAACCTAGCCACCATTCGATCCCTGCCGATAGCATTACCTGATATCCCCGAACAAAAAAAGATCGCCCAGATCCTCTCCACCTGGGATCAGGCTATCACCGCCACCGAGCGCCTGCTTGCGAACAGCCAGAAGCGGAAGAAAGGGTTAATGCAGCAGTTGCTGGCCGGGAAGAAGCGGTTGGTTGATATGAGTACAGTTCCGTCACATGGAGACTTCAAACCATCGAAAAGCCCCTACAGGCATTTGCCCTCGAATTGGGCTGAGGTCACTCTCTCCAACGTATCCTCATTTATAACGAAAGGTGCAACACCAACGACATATGGTTTTGAATGGCAGGATTCAGGAATTCCGTTCATTCGGAGCGAGTGCGTAAGTGAAAATGGGTTCAGAGCATCTGGGCTTGCCCATATATGCAGAGACGCTCATGAGGCAATGGGACGATCAAAGGTATTCAACGGCGATATCCTGATCACAATTACCGGAAATGTTGGGCGCGTTTGTATGCTTCCGGAGCGCTTTGAAGAAGCGAATATAAATCAGCATATTGCGAAGATAACATTAGATGGAGCGACTGTAGACCGTGACTTTGTCTTTCAATGTCTTCAGGATCGAAAATATCGCGTTCAGTTCGAGAGAATTACAACTGGACAGGCGTACCCACAAATCAGTTTGGTTCAGGTGCGAGACACAATAATTCCGATGCCTCCGTTAGATGAACAGCGAAAAATCGCTCTCGTGCTTTCGACTGCCGACCACGAAATTAGCGCATTGAAACTTAGGCTCAGTGCTTTAAGGCAAGAGAAGCACGCCTTGATGCAGCAGCTACTAACTGGAAAGCGTCGAGTGAACGTGGAAACGGAGGCCGCATGAACACCACCCCTCAAGGGAATGAGCAGCATTCCAGCCACATCCCGGCCCTGGCCACCCTGATCAACCTGGGCTGGACGTTTCTGCCAGCCACGGAGTGCATGGCCCTGCGGGGCAGCCAGCGGGAAGTGGTGATGAAGCCGGTGCTGGAGCGGGTGTTACGCCGGCGCAAGTTCGAGTTCAAGGGGCAATGGTACCCGTTGTCTGACCAGGCGGTGGATCAGGTGATTCGAGAGGTCACGACACCTTCCATGGCTCAGGGGCTCATGGACGCCAACCAGTCCGTGTACAACACTCTGACCCTCGGTGTGACCGTCACCGAGTTCATCGGCGGCAAGAAGGCCCAGCCCACGATCCATCTGATCGACTGGGAGAACTTGGACAGCAACGAGTTCCATGTCACCGAAGAGATGGAAGTGTTGTCCGCTCAGGGCACCCACACCCGCCGGCCCGATGTGGTGGCGTTCGTCAACGGCATTCCCCTGGCGGTGATCGAGGCCAAGAAGGCGGCTTCCGGCAACCCCAACAAGAACATGGTTGAGGAAGGCATCAGCCAGCACCTGCGCAACCAGAAGAACGATGAAGTCCCGTACCTCTACGCCTTCGCCCAGCTGCTCTTTGCGATCAGTCGGAACGACGGGCGGTATGGCACCACGCACACCCCGCTGAAGTTCTGGTCAAAGTGGACGGACGAGGAGTTTGATGACCGGTACGTGCAGGACATCAAGAATCGCACGTTGCCCGAGTCGGACAAGGACGCCCTGTTCCAGGATAAACCTCCGAAGATCCGGGCCTACTTCGAGCAGCTCTGGTCCCAGTCCGTCATGCCCACCGAACAGGATCGGCTTCTGGTTGGCCTGCTCGACCGGTACCGGTTTCTGGAGTTTCTGCGGTTCTTCATCCTGTTCGATCGAAAGGTCGGGAAAATCGCGGCCCGGTACCCGCAGGCTTTCGGGATCAAGGCGCTTCTGGAGCGCATCTCCGACTTCAAACCCAGCGGCGAGCGCAAAGGCGGCGTGCTCTGGCACACCACCGGCTCCGGCAAGTCCTTCACCATGGTCTATCTGTGCCGGGCCCTGCTCCTCAGTGACGCCCAGAAGAACTGCCGGATCATCGTGGTCACCGACCGGGTGGATCTGGAGAAGCAGCTCTCGAAGACCTTCCTTACCGGCGGGGCTTTTGGCTCCGACATCGCCGGAAAGAAAAGCGGCGACTCGCTGGCCAAGACCCGCTCCGGTAAGGATCTGGCCAAGCGCATCGGCCAGGGCAATGAACGGATCATCTTCACCATTATCAACAAGTTCGCCTCGGCCGCCAAGCAGCCGGAGTGCTACAATCCGTCCAACAACATCATCGTCATTGTCGACGAAGGACACCGTAGCCAGGGCGGTGAGAACCATCAACGGATGCGCCAGGCCCTGCCGAACGCCTCGCTTATCGCCTTCACCGGCACCCCGCTGCTGAAGAACGAGAAAAGCGAAACCGCCGAGAAGTTTGGGGCCATCATCCACGCCTACACCATGAAGCGGGCGGTCGAAGACGGCACCATCACGCCACTGCTGTATGAGGAGCGCAAACCGCTTCTGGATGTGAACCAGCAAGCTGTCGATACCTGGTTCGAAAAAGTCACCGCGTCCTTGTCGGACGACCAGAAGGCCGATCTCAAGCGCAAGTACGCCAAGCAGGGCCAGATCTACACGGCCCAGGATCGAATCAAGCTCAACGCCTTCGATATCGGCGTGCATTTCAGCGAAAACTTCAAGAAAGCCGGACTGGAACTCAAAGGCCAGCTGGCCACCGACAGCAAACTGAGCGCGATCCGCTACAAGCAGCACCTCGACAGCTGGGGCCAGGTCACCAGTGCCATCGTGATCTCACCACCGGACACCCGCGAAGGTCATACCGACGCGGACGAATCCAATCTTCCGCTGGTGCAGGAGTGGTGGAAAAAAAACGTCACTGGGGATGCTCAGGACTACGAGAAACACATCATCGAGGACTTCGGCACCGATGGGCCGCCGGATATCCTGATTGTCGTGGACAAACTCCTGACCGGCTTCGATGAACCACGCAACGCGGTGCTCTACATCGACAAGCAGCTCAAGGGCCACAACCTGATCCAGGCGATCGCCCGTGTGAACCGGCTCCACCCCCAGAAGCCCTTCGGCTATCTGATCGACTACCGGGGCATTCTCAAGGAACTGGATACGGCTATCAGCGACTATCAGAACTATGAGGATCAGACCCAGGGCGGGTTTGCCATCGAGGACATCGAAGGCCTGTATGCCAACGTGGACACCGAATACAAGAAACTCCCATCCCTTCACGACAAGCTCTGGAGCTTCTTCGGTGAGGTGCGCAACGTGCTGGATCAGGAGCAATACCGGCAGATCTTCATGCCGAAGTATGAGACGGACGAAGACGGCGTGGAAGTCGATACCCGACAAGCTCTGCGGGAGGATTTCTACGAAGCCCTCACCGAGTTCGGCATGTGCCTGAAGACAGCTCTCTCCACCCAGAGCTTCTTCGAGGACAAGGCCTTCACCGAAACCGACATTCGCCGGTACAAGTCCGATCTCAAGTGGTTCTCCGATCTGCGCAAGGTCATCCGTCTGGATGCTCAGGAAACCGTGGACTACTCCGAGTACGAAGGCCAGATTCGGGATCTAATCGATCGATACGTGATCGGCGTGAGTGTCACTCCCGGTGAAGAACCGGCTCTGATTGCCTCTGTGGAGGACAAGCCGGAGGACTGGTCAGAGGAAAAGACCAAAAACGAAACCGACAAAATCAAAACCCGCACCAAGAAGACCATTGAGGAAAAGCTCGGCGACGATCCCTACGCCAAGAAGGTGTTCTCCGCCATGCTGAAGGAAGCCATCGAGAAAGCGGAGTCCATGTTCGACTACAAGGCCCAGTTCAAGTTGTTCAGCGACCTGGAAGCGATGGTGGAAGACCGTGAAGTGCCTGGCCTTCCGGTAGACCGGTTCGAGGGCAACAAGCACGCTCAGGCCTACTATGGCGCGTTCAAGCTGGTGCTTGGGGAGGACTTCGCCCCGCTGGAAGCCGAAAAGGGTGAGCAGCTTATTCAGGAGGCCTTCGAGATCGACCAGGTGGTGAACCGGGCCGTGGCCGAGAACTCCCTGAACCCCGTGGGCATTGAGCAGGATGTCCGGAAAAACCTGCTGCCCCGGTTGTTCGGGCTGATCGGACTGGATAGGGCCAAGGCCATGCTCGATGAGGTGGTGCAGATTCTCCGTAACGGAGCGGCCCGGTGATGACCTCCGTAGAGTCCCATCAGGACGAACAACCGTTGGAGTACGTGGCCCGGTACGGCGACCGGGAGTTCCGGTACCACCTGTGCTATGTGCCGGAACATAAAAAAGCCACCATAAGGGTTCATGTGCATCCCAATGGCATGGTGCAGGTCGATGCTCCGGAGTCGGCCCAACTGCCGGCCATCAAATCCGCCGTCCAGCGTCGGGCACGCTGGATACTCAAACATCTGGACGACATCGCCGAGCGCAACCGGGATGTCCGACCGCGACAATGGGTAAGCGGCGAGAGTGTTCTGTACCTGGGCCGGCGGTACGTCCTGAAAGTTATCCAGGCTTCAGATCAGCGCAAAGTCACCTGCAAGCTGATCGGCGGCCAGCTGCGTGTGCAAGGCAAAGACCTGACACCGGATCGGATTCAGAAAGCTGTGCGCCAGTGGTACCGGGATCGCGCCCTGGATGTGTTCCAACGACGGCTAGATCTGATGGTTGAGAGTCTGCCCTGGACAACAACAGCACCGGCCTGGCGCATCATGGAGATGCAGACCCAGTGGGGGAGCTGCTCACCGGAGGGAGCCATCCTACTGAACACGCACTTGATTAAAGCCCCCACCGGAGCTATCGACTATGTGCTGCTGCACGAGATGTGTCATCTGGTAGAACACAACCACAGCCCTCGTTTCTATGGGCTACTGAATCGGTTTATGCCAGAGTGGCAGTCAGTAAAGGAAGGGCTTGATGGTAGGGCATGTTTGTACCTCAACCAAAAATAAGAATAGCTCAAGGAGAAGCACTTGAGGAATATAGCTGAATCTCCGCAGCACCATCTGCCACAGCGATGAGTGGCGGTTTGTTGTCCGGCGTCGATCGTCCGCCTTACTGCTATTTGCGCTGTTCACCGGTCATTTTTTATTATCAAGCTGGCGAAGGCGGTCAGGGTTACATTGATGATCCCCGCTTCTCTGCTATTCTCATATCCTCCTTTCTCAGAGCGTGAAGTATAGTCAATTCTTCTCGATATTGGTCGACCGACAACTCTCCTTTCGTTAAATTGGCTAGAAGCGCCTCCTCCTGTTTTGTGTAATAGTCGAGAGTCAAAATCATTTGTGCAGAGGAAATTGTTTCTGAATAGTCTACAAGTCGCTGGAAGGCCAAGTGGATGTAGGTGTCTAACGTATCGATATTTTTGTGACCAGTCCATTGCGCCACCTCAGCCTTGAATGTTTCAGTATTAAGCAACGCTTTGAACTGCTCTGGTTCATTGAATTGGTGGCGCTGAATGAGTAGGACAAAAAGGTTTGTGCAAAACGCATGTCGAAACATATGGGCACACGCAGCTTCCGATACACCAGCCGCTTGCCTAAGCTTATATATCTCTGTGCCTAAAGTGCCACTTTTCAAAGCGCGACCAGTTGTGCCTGATATAAAAAAATAACCATGATCATAATTAAGGCCAATAAATTTCTTAACGACAGGGTTGCGGTGAATCCTTATATGTTGCTTGAGAGTATTTAGAAGACCTTTGCTCACTGGTACGGTTCTTTCATCTCCATCTTCGCCTTTCAGAGTGTCCAAGCGAAGCATCGGGTCCTCCATCTTCGCCGCCGCCATTATGTCTGACACTCTCAGTCTTGCGAGCTCTCCCCGTCTAGCGCCGGTATTTTCCAGAAGATCCATGAGGCAGGTTCTTCGTCGCTGTATAAAACGGTCGCTGGTTTCTTTATTGGCTTCACGTAACTTCAGGACAACATTTGGGTCGATGGGGTCACGGGAACGCAAAGGCTCCCCCCCAGAAATTGAAGTATGTATCCATGTTTCTTGATGCTTGGTTTTTCGCCTACCATTTTTGTCATTGTATTTAACCTCAGAAAAGCGTTTCTCACCACGAATAATACCCTCAGGTGAAACAAAATCTTTGATGCCGTAGAAATTTCCTACATATGATAGGAAATCCAAGGTACGGCGTGCTATTTCATTTGTCTTATTCTCACTCCGTACTTTTATTGTTGGTTTGTCGATGCTTACCTCAGTACGCAGGGCCGATATGAAGCCTGAAAAAATGTCGTCATTGACGTCGGTTATATCTATATTTTTGTTGAAACAATAACGGATAAGTTGGGATACGTCACGTGCGATACCGCCAACAGTACCTCCACTCGCGTCTCGTCTGGAAAGGCTTTGACCTCCTCTTCCTGCGCGATCAGAGACGGCCATAATGTAGAGATTGCCGATTAGACAGGGGCTGCCGTCAGGCCAAGAAATAAAAGGTAAATTGTCTCTGTTCTTAGTAACCAAATTGCGAAGTGAATAATGGCTGAATAAATCCAGTTTAGGAATCAATGTGATCAATTGCCTTCTGTCTTTGAGTCTCATCTTAGATGATCTCTGAAAGGATTGATATTGACCACGTTATCATCTCCACAATTATAGGGTGCAGGATTTATAGAAATAATTGCTCTAAGTCTCTCGGCAGAGTCAGAACAAAGCTTGTCCTTTGCTTCGATTTTTGATGTTGACATAATATTTTTAAAGGATTGCAGTGCGTTAGCTACACCCTGTAAAAGAATAAGGTTAACTTTTCGATGCTCCTCTAATAAGTGCTCTAGTTCAGAGACCTTTTTCTGTAACCCTGCCTTTGTTCTTTTGTTGGGAGCCTTTTCCTTTTCCAAATAATGGTTGATAGCGTCGCGCGCATTAATCCTTAACTTGTCAATAAAATCAAAGCCGCTGTCAAAAAGTTCGTTTGAATACTTTTTTAAAGTATTAATACTCATTGGTGACGTTCGTCGAGACTTGCTGTCGACAAAGAACTCTATGTCTAAACTAGCGGTTCTCCTCTGATCTTTAAGGTCAGACAGTAGATCTTTGTTATCAGCGTAGGTGCCGGGATATTCCGAAACGTCATTTAGAAAATCTTTCAGGGCTATTACGCCGTCGATAGACTTTTGCACGCGTGAGTTGTATGCCATAACTATTCTACATCCAATATCTTGACAATGACGCGCATCTGCTCGCCATTTTCATCTTCAAAAAATTCAGGTTCAATTTCTATTTCACCATCTTCCAGGAGTGATCGGATATAATCTTCAAGCTCGTGAGAATCAACTAAATGAAAATCATCAGTACCAAACTTAGCTTTTATTAAGCATGAAAGTTCTTCGTAATTGTCGTCCCCATTATGAGTTAAGTATTCTGTGATATATTGGGCTTTGGCGCCTCTCAGAACGGGACCATCGGTAGTTTCAGTAATGTAATGCCAAACGTGCTTTCTATCTGTATGCCCCAGCATCCATTGGAGAGTTTCGAGCCCTCCAAAACTTGACGAATAGAAGAAGAGCATAGAGAAGAAACGACGCAACTGATGTTGCCTAATATAATATCGCTGACCTTCGGCATTTAGCGGCGTTTCAAAATAGTCACAAAAGGCATCGAAATTACGATGATGCGTACATTGCCCAGAGTACGACAAGCGTATTTCACCAGACATCGGAGGAACAGAAAATAGGTTGGTGTGTTTCTCTAGGGCGCCCAAGTTTATAAGCTTTGATTGAAATTTTTCTATTGTCTCGATCATTTCAACGGCGATAGGTTCTATGGGGCGAGCTTCGGTTTGCCGAAGACCAAATACCCCACTAGTGCTTTTTCTGTTTTGAAAAAGGAGCCATTCTTTTGATTCATCGAGGCAATTACCAGCAATGAGATCGCATAGTTCCCCTTGGCGCCTCGCCATCAAAGCGCCAACGACAGTTTGAACAGCACCATAATAGACGGCAACAAGCTCGACCAAGCCTTGATTCGATCTCAAGGCGTTGAAGTGCTCTTCTTGGGCTAATCGCCTGGAGTCAGTTGGCTGGGTGCCCGGGGACCTAGTAGTTAGGCCAAGTCTCTTCACGCCTAATTCTCTGAGGCTCGGGGTCACTAGCTCGACTATTGTTTCATGCTCAAGCCGGGTGGCGGTCCTGCCAGATTGAATGCAATATCGGGCCACACTCAAGTAACTATCGAGTATTTCGTCGCCATATTCAATGTGGAACTCAATGGCATTCCTGACTGCCAAAAAAACCAGATCAGATGGAAGGGTTCGGTATCTTCCAAGTTTATTAACACTTGGCTGGTAATTGTATATTTCAATAAGACTGTCCACGGGTGGAGCAGGAATGTCTAGTGCGTGAAGCTCGCCTAGAGAATAGAGATTTTCTTTGAAGTAGCGAAAATGTGTGGTACTCATCTCTGGCTTTTCTTCTCTGGTCGAGCAAGGAGCCATGCTGAATTCCCTTTGGCCAGAAACCTCACGAGGTACTTCAAGAATCTTGAAGCCATGTTTCGCTTCGGACTTCAGTCTAACTGTGTTCTTGTATATTTCCTTAGATAACACGATCGAGTTAGGAACCAGCCCGCGCGACCTAGATTCATATAATCCATGGTGCATAATTGCAGCCCGAACAATCGGTACATCTGAAAGGCCAATATCAAGCAACCCCTCATCTTCTTGTTCAGGTGTTATAATTTTAAGACTGGGATTGTCATTTAATAAATCGTAAAGCCGACTTTGATCGATTGAGTTAGCCAATTTTATCAAGTATTCAGATAAGTTTTCTGACCAGTTGAATAGCGACTCATTCGTAATGGCATTGGCGGCTATCTTATCCAGTATGAGCTTTAGATCATCACCTGTTATTGCAGCCAGGCCAGTTTTCGATAGATGGTAGGCTGAGGAGTTGTGTAGAAAATAGTCGATAAATCGGATTACTTGATTAAACGCCGACGCCTGTGTTTTTACGGCATTGGTAAGGCTGCCAGTTCCCCTCTTAGCAGAGGTCGCGATAATCAACCAATGCTTAAAGCCTTGCAGTAGATCAGCATGTTGCGGTGACAATAAATTTGACCCATCATCAAGCTTCACACCCCAATTTAGTTTTTTATTTTTCTTGTAATTGAAATTATAAAGCCAGATAGGTTCCTGGAAATCACTCAGAAGCCAATCCGCTTTGCTGTATTTGAGCTTAGGAGCTTGTAAGACATCTTTGAGAAATAATAACTCAGCTGGGAGCTGCATGGATCATCCTCATCATTCGGTTGGGATCGGCGTGTAATCGGGCTGTATCAAGATGCTCTTGTAGTAGCGGATCCGCCCCCTTGTTGATCTCGTTTGAGATAAGCTGCGAAACTTGGCTCCAGTATCTTGCAAGTCCATTGACTTGCTTGGGAGTTGGAGATAATTCGACTGCCTTTTCCAAGGAAAGAAGGGCAGTCAAAATGCCTGCATCGATGCTTATCAGGACATGTCCGTCGTTGCTATCAACCTGCGAACTCTCATTTGACGGATTCGAAAGGTGTCTGGGTATATCTCTCAATCTGTGGTTAGAGAGGAATTGATGCAAATCTTCCATCGTTTCAAAGCTAGCGGCCCGTAATAGGTGGGGACTGGACTTCATCGCCTCACAGATAAACGCTTTTTGGAAGATGCGAATCCATCTGGTCTGGAAAAACGCCAATATAGGTTCAGGTAGGTAATTGGACAAAAGGGCTGTACTGTAATTTTTATGACCAAGCGCCTTAGCCATCGCGTCTACACTTTGGGTCTCTAGATAAATCTCCACTGCTCTTGATGCACGTAACGTGCTCAGTGATACTCTCCTCATAAAGCGAATGGCATCTTCTTCGGCATGAGGTTTATCAAATTCCTTCAATACATCAATAAATTTATCCTTTGCAGACCTGACACTGCGTTGACTTGAAATTGTACTTGTTGACCATGATGGCACTTTTGCAATCCGCGGTTTGCCAAATCCTCTACCACAAGTAAGGAACAAATATCGCCAATTGTCGTCATCTATCTTTCTGCAGTATGATCTTAAGGGAGCTGTTATCTCTATTATTTGCTTAACGAGGTTCGTTGCCTTATTTGTAAGTTGAATCTTTTGTTGTGCTAAATGCTTTCCTCTTCGTCGTTTGTAGCCCATAAGCTGATAGCCCTCGCCAGATTTAGTAAATCCAACTAGTCTTCCCGCTTTGTCATAAAGGGTAAATTGTGTAAGAAAAGTTGGAGTAATTTCTGGGTGCTCATAAGCTAGAAGGAGCATAAAAGGATAAAGTGTGTTTACCGTAGGAAGACCAAGTAGTTGCGCAAGCGTGTATTTTTGTTCAAAGCCAAAAAGTTTTACTTGCGTATTTTTCTGGTCCACTAGGTCACAGTAATCGATGCTCTCAAATGTAGCACAAAGATTATTTAGGCCAATCTCATTGAGAGACCTCTCACTATTTTTGCCAGTTTGGCAGACCCCGTCTTTTGCGAGTTCTAGCCGCCTAACAGATCGTTGATACAGATCCCTAGTAAAATACTCAGCCCATGCGTGTACTATAGAGACATCTTTTCTGACATCGTTGAACAGTAACTCAATTGCTTGCTCATCTGTGTACTGGAGCGGGACTTCTGTGATCAGCTTGGTTTGAACCTGGGCTCCGTCTTCGCTTATTTTGACATGAGTTTTCGCACCAGATACTCCTGGTCTTATATAGGGTTTTGGTAAAGAAAGGGAAAAGGGTGCTGCCCAGAGACCAGTATCAATAAAAGCCTGGTGAATGTTATTTATAAATGTTCCCCACTCTTTCAGTTTAGAGTTGATGTTTAAGCCTCGCTTGTGGCAGTCAAAAAAATGGTCCCGCATGAACTCTTTGAAAAAATCCTCAATTCGTAAAGGATCAAGGAATGTCTCAGCGGGCCATTTTGTTGGATCTTCCGCAAGATAAGAGATAAAGGTGTTTGGGATTGTTAGCAATGGTCTTGCCTGCTTTTCAAAGTGACGCTTGTATGCATCAAAAACCATGCACGCAAAATCTTTACCATGACTATTCCATAGTAATGGGATTCGTAGATGTATGTCTTTGCTCTCCCTGCTTGTGGCCATCCAGCCTGACCAGTACAGGCATGCTTCTGTATCTAAGAATCTCTTTTTTGCTTCCCATCTATGGGAAAACCTATCAGGCAGATCTGGGCTCCATTTATGAACGAGTAGGGACGGAATGTCAGATTTTAGTGATTCTAGGGTTAGCGCAAGAACTCTGATCAGTTGATATGTGTTTTGGCGTGGTAAATCTACGAGCTCTCCAGAACTTAGCGCTCCAATGAACTCCTCTACGATCTTGATGAAACTACTCGACGATAGATAGGTATATGAAATGTCGGTGTTAGTGATGTCACAGAAACATTCGAAAAGACGTATCAGGGTGTTTGCGCGTCGAGCTATGGTTCCTTGGACTTCGATATCAGCATGCTTCCGCAGTGCGGCAACGACGCTCTTATCCAGTCTCTTGAACGGATAGCTTTTAAGAGCTGCAATTTGCGTGACAGGTGTCATTTTGATGAAACCCCAAAAAAATGTAAAAAAAGCAAGCAGAACAGTAAGTTAACCATAATTGACAAAGAAGAGCAAGAAGCAAAAACCACGAACGGTCATTGCAAGCTGATCTTGGGCTGGCGTTGGTGCGGGAAGCCCGCCAGGCCTTGAGGGAGGACCTGCGGATCATCGTCATGTCCGCCACGTTGGATACCGCACCCATAGCCCGGTTGCTGGGTGATGTACCGGTGCTGAGAAGTGAAGGCCGGGCGTTCCCTGTGGAGGTGGCGTATCGTCCGATTCCGCGCAATGGCCGGGTAGAAGAACAGGTGGTGTCCGTTATTCATGAGGCACTGGCGGATCAGAGTGGGTCGTTGCTGGTGTTTCTTCCCGGTGCGGGCGAGATTCGTCGGGTTGAGCGTCAGCTTCAGAACCAGACAGGCAACGATGTGATCGTGGCACCGTTGTACGGCAACCTGAAAAGCGAGGAGCAGGACCGGGCCATCGCGCCGGCGCCCGAAGGTTTCCGCAAAGTGGTTCTGGCCACGGCTATTGCCGAATCCAGTCTCACCATTGAAGGCGTGCGCGTCGTCATCGACAGCGGTCAGCAACGCCGGGCGGTGTTTGATGCCAACAGTGGTATGACACGGCTGGTGACGGGCTGGGTGTCAAAAGCGTCTGCGGAGCAGCGCAAGGGGCGGGCCGGGCGGATTGAGCCTGGCGTCTGTTACCGGCTGTGGAGCGAGTCCGCCCAGTTTGGTCTGGCCGAGTTCACCCCGCCGGAAATACAGGAAGCGGACCTGGCACCCCTGGTGCTGGAACTGGCGCAATGGGGCGCGCGGTCGCCGGATCAGCTGGACTGGATTGACCCGCCCCCTGCTGCGCACTGGCAGCAGGCCGTGGCGTTGTTGCAGTGGCTGGATATGCTGGATGCCGACAGCGCCATTACCGAACATGGCAAGGCGGCGCGGGACATGGGCGTTCATCCACGGCTGGCGCACATGATTCTACGCGGACGGGATATTGGCCATGGCTATCTCGCGGCCGAGTTGGCGGCGCTGCTGGAAGAACGGGATCTGGCGGGCCGATCAGCCGGGGCGGATATGCAGGAGCGGGTCAGGATGCTGCGGGGTTCTGGCCCGCGACAGGGTGTGGATACCGCCAGGGTGATATCGATCACCAAGTCGGTGTCCCGCCTGGCGGCAGGGCTTGAACGACCACAGGCAATGCCCTCCGAGGATGAGGTAGGACGCGTGCTCGCACAGGCCTACCCGGACCGGATTGCCCGTAAACGGCGGGGCGAAGCGCCGCGATACCAGCTCAGCAACGGCCGCGGCGCAGCCCTTCGCAGCGACGACAGGCTGGCTCGCTATGAGTGGCTGGTTGCCGCTGAACTGGACGGCAAGGCCAGGGAGGCCACGATTTATCTTGCTGCACCGGTTACCCCAGCGGTGCTGGAACAGGACCTGTCCGGCCACATTGAAGAATACGAGGAGGCGGTCTGGGACGAGCGACGCGGAACCGTGGTGGCCCGTCGCGTCCGAAAACTGGGGCAGTTGGAGCTGGAGGAAACAGCCTTGCCGGCCCCGTCACCGGAACTGGTGCAGCAGGGGCTGCTCGCCGCCGTGCGCAAGAAGGGCCTTGGGAGCCTGCCATGGACGCCGGCGGCGGAACAATGGCTTGCCCGGGTCACCCTGCTGGCAGAGTACTTTCCCGGAGAATGGCCAACGGTCAGCAAACGTTGGCTGACAGACAACCTGGAAACCTGGCTTGGTCCGTTCCTGGCAGGGATGACCCACTGGCGTGACCTGGACAAGCTCAACCTGATCCAGGCTCTTGCCAGCCTGCTGGAGTATCCGCAACAACAGGCACTGGAAGACCTGGCGCCCACCCGCCTGACGATCCCAACCGGCCAGTCCGTGGCGCTGGATTACACCGCAGAAAACGGCCCGGTACTGGCGGCCAAGCTCCAGGCCCTGTTCGGCTGGACCAAAACTCCTACGGTTGCCGGAGCCCAGGTGCCGGTGGTGATCCACCTGCTGTCCCCAGCCCAGCGCCCTCTGGCCGTCACGGCCGACCTGGCAAGCTTCTGGCAGAACGCCTACCCGGAGGTCCGCAAGGATATGCGCGGTCGGTATCCCAAGCACCCCTGGCCGGAAGATCCCCTGACGGCCGATGCGAGTCAGGGGACTAAGAAGCGTCCTGTTCGTTGATTCTTTACCTTTGGCTTTGGGTAGGACTGAGGCCTTTGTGGGGATCGGGGAGGTGGGGGGTATTTTTCCTTGGGAATGGAACTCGCTCCGCTCAGACACCCATTCCTGGCGGAAAAATACCCCCCACCTCCCCGCTCTATTGACAAATGGTGATGTCGTTACGGAAAGCTGGAATTTAACTGCGCTTTGATTTCGAATGTATGCGTGCGGACACCGTACCAGCG
>NZ_LSMM01000051.1:0-43462 GCF_001566815.1 Marinobacter sp. Hex_13 | reverse complement strand
GCAGGGGCCTGGTCAGCATTCACCAACGATGTGGCGGCGAAGCCGCGCTGAATCTAAGTCGGGCTCTGCCCGATCCCGGCGGCATCCGGACAATCAAGATCATCGCACTGCAAAAGACAAGTATGGCGTTAGACGAAGATGCACAAAGAGAGCTGATTTATATGGGTTTTTATTCTTTGAAAGGTATACAAAGAGATTGACAGACAGGGAAGGAAAACCGATAATAATCACATGGTCAGCGGGGTGCTGGCCTCCGGGTTCGCCGCCGGTTATCGAGGCGAGTTAGGAGATTCCCACGATGGCAAAGCGCGACCTCTATCAAGAAATCACTTCAGAATTTTTGGCAGCCCTGAAAGAAGGTGTTAAGCCCTGGGTTTGTCCATGGACATCAAACGGATCTTTTGCCATGCCGGTAAACGGTACGACTGGCAAGCCGTACAACGGTATGAACGTTCTTCTGTTAGCCATGCGCGCACGCGCTGAAGGCTACCGATCAAACCAGTGGATGACCTTCCAGCAGGGCAAGCAGCAAGGCGCTTTTGTCCGTAAAGGTGAGAAGGGCACAACCTGTATTTTCTTTAAGCCGATGGAGAAAGAGAACAGCGACACCGGCGAGAAAGAATCCTATGCCGTGATGAAGGCTTTCACGGTATTCAATCGCGAACAGTTTGAAGGCTTTGAAACACCTGAGGTTGAGCCGACCTGGGCTCCCATCGAAGATGCAGAAGCGATCTGTGAGGCGTTTCCGATCGAGACTCGCCATGGTGGCGATCAGGCCTGCTATATCCCAAGCCTCGACATCATCAGAATGCCAACCCGTGAACAGTTCGCTAAGGGCGAGGATTACTATTGCACACGCCTGCATGAAATGGTTCACGCGACTGGTCACAAAAGCCGCCTGAATCGGGAATTGGTCGGTAAGTTTGGCTCTGACGCGTACGCCTTTGAGGAGCTGGTCGCCGAGTTGGGTAGCTGGATGATGTGCAGCCGGATTGGTCTACAGGGTGATTTGCAGCACAAGAGCTATCTGGCGCACTGGATCCGAATCCTGGACTTTGACAGGAAAGCCCTTTTCAAAGCGGCCACGTTGGCACAGAAGGCACACGATTTGTGTTTTGAGTACCTGGCAGCCCATGAAAGCGAAAGGGAGGACCAAGCCGCCTGAGAGGGCAAACAATGAAGGGCCGCGAGGCCCTTTTTTTGTGTCTGGATTTTGAGCTGGGCGTGGCCACCTGGACGGCGGCCACGCCGATCAAAGCGTTTCCGTCGGTTGCTCAGTGTTAGAGGATCCGAACGCGTTGTTCGATTCTTTCTCCACCGTCTTCTTTAACCTGGTTAATTCCTTCTCACCTTTGTCGACAGCTTCCTCAATGGCGTCTCTGATCAAAACAGAAAGATCAAACGATAGTTCGTCGTCAATTTCCTGGATCTGATCGCGTAGCTTATCGGCTCGGAGTTTGAGCGAGCGTGGCACCTTGGCTGAGACGGTTACCGTATCCTCGCGTGACTTAATAAATACTGACTGCTTTGCCATTTCGAACTCTCCTGGTCTACCTGTGGTTTACCGTTGGTTTACTGATAAAGATCCCGGTGCCTAAAACACCAGGATGGAGCAGGGGATTGGACCTCAGCGACGCGGTCGCCTTGGTTTCGTCACACCCTACGCAGCTGACGCTGCTTTACTCTATCCCTTGTGGCACAAGGGCTAGAGCGCATACGCCCTGTGGGCGATGCGGTATGCGCCTCCGAGTACGGGCCCTGATTTCAGTAGTGCTGGCGCGCATACGCTCTTTATACTAGTATATGAATAAATATAAAGCTATAAGGAGCTGTAGCCGTGAGAGCTGTTTCAATTCGGGTGTCGGAAGAAACGATCGCATTCGTTAAACAGGAAACGAAAAAACGAGGGATCGCCACTGAGGCGGAAATGTGGCGCATCTTGATTGAGCGGGGTGTCGCTGCCAGCGAGGGTACCCAGGCGCAGATCGACGCGCTTATAAAGATTGGGGTCCAATCCCTATGTCTTACACAGAGGTTCGCGGGTGCTCAAAACGAAAGCTTGATTGCTGAGGCGCGAGAGGATGCTCGCTCAATGCTTGATCGGATGGGGATGATCTAGATGAGTATTTTCAGGGGCTCCAACATCGGTAACTTCACGCGCGGTGGCCAGACAACCATCCATTACTTGCGCATGATCTGGCAGGTTGTCGTCCAATTCTCCAGGCTCTGTTTGATCTTATTTGTACTGGCGATTGCGACGACCTATTGGGTCAAAACGACGCCCCTTGAGCGCTCATTGGCAGTCGGTTACATCGAAGCCTATGTGAAATATGAAGGGCTGAAGATTGACGATGCGACCGTATCTGTTACCTACCCCGACGGTCGTAGCCGGACTATTCCGGCGGTGGGTTTCCTGCGGAACCAGGAAATTCATCGAGTGCTAGATCGAAGCACACATGCTCTGGCCTTTGGCGTGGTGTTTGGGTTTCTGGCATTGGCGGTTTTTGGTTTTGTGGCCTGGCGATTCCTCAATAGCACTGGTGAGGACTTTGCCAACGAGGAATTTGTTCGTGGCGGGAAGCTAGTCGATTCAAAGGAGCTGACAAAAGCGATAAAGCGCACGACGAAAACAGGCGGAATGACCGTCGCGAATATACCGATCCCCAAGGATTCAGAGCCGGCTCACTTTTTGATTGTGGGTGCGCCAGGGACAGGCAAATCTGTCACCTATAAAGAAATGGCGGAGGTTATTCGGAAACGGGGTGAGCGTGCGATTTTCTACGACCCATCCGGCGAAATGGTCGAGAACTTCTATCGCGAAGGGCATGACGTGATCTTGAGTCCTTTTGACGCCAGGGGGCGTGCTTGGGACATCTGGACCGAGTGTAAAGAGGATTATGAGTTTGATCAGCTGGCGACCTCGTTCATTCCTGATCAGAAGTCTAACGATCCTTTCTGGGCTACCGCCGCGCGGATTGTTTTTGCAGCTATGGCTCGAAAGCTGGCAACCCATCCCCAGCGATCAAATAAGTTGCTAGTGGACAAAATTCTGAATGCCGATATGGAGGAAATTATCGGCTTTTTGAAAGGCACAGAAGGCGCGTCAATTCTGTCTGAAGGTGCTGAGAAAATGGCGTCATCCGTTCGAGCGGTTATGGCCACTTACATCAGACCGCTGAAGTACCTCCAGGATAATGGGCCGACGTTTTCTATCAAGGAATGGGTGCGCAACGACGATGGTGATCAGTGGGTCTTTATCACTCGAAAAGACGACCAAAAGGACGTTGTTAAGCCGCTAATAACCGCGTGGTTGGATACTGCATCATCTGCGATTTTGAGTATGGAACCATGCAGGGACCGGAGGATCTGGTTGCTGATCGATGAGCTGCCAAGCTTGAACAGGCTTCCCACGATTACGGACACACTGGCGCAGTCCAGGAAGTTCGGTGGATGCGGGGTATTGGGAGTCCAGAGCTACCCCCAATTGGTGTCGATCTATGGTCGCGACGAAGCCGACACACTGGCCGGCATGTGTTCGACCTGGGCTGTATTTCGGTTCAACGAAGAGCGATCGGCCAAGTGGGCCAGTCTTGGTTTAGGAAGCATCGAACAATTGGAGACTAATGAAGGCATTTCTTACGGCGTAAATGACATTCGTGATGGTGTTTCGTTGAATCGTCAGCGTCATGTTCGTCCCATTGTTCTGCCCACGGAGATCCAGTTTTTGCCAGATCTGGTGGGCTATTTAAAGCTTGGGCGTTCGTTCCCGGTGGCACAGTTCAAACTTAAGCGAAAGCCGCTGAAGAAAATTGCCGAGGGCTTCATCCACCGCGATTTGAAGGGTGATCTGCTTGAAGCGGTCGAAGCCGCTCCGGAGGCGAAGGATGGGAATTCAGAGACGACTGCACCTGTTGAGTCGAAGAAAAATGATTACGTCGACGGAGCGCTGTTCTGATGTTGTCGATTAAGGCGCTCGGGAGCGCGAAACAGGCTGGTTCCTATTACAAGGATGCGGATTACTACGGCAAAAATGAAAACGGCGAGAAAGAGGTAATTCCCAGCGAATGGGTAGGTAAGGGTGCCGCCTTAATGGGCCTGGAAGGGCCGGTGGACATTAAGGTATTTCAGCAGGCATTGGAGGGCCGGTTGCCAACTGGAGACACGCTGGGGCGGTCGGACGGGAAAGGTGGCTTGGAACATAAACCAGGTTGGGATTTTACGTTTTCAGCTCCTAAATCCGTTTCGATTATGGCGCTGATGGGAGGTGATGAGCGGCTGATGGCCGCTCATAAAGAAGCGGTCAAATCGGCTGTCGGTTACATAGAAGATAGGCTGGTTGGAGCCCGGAATACCTCAGAAGGGGTTTCGCAGTTTGTACGC
The DNA here is from genome assembly GCF_001566815.1 of Marinobacter sp. Hex_13. Classification (NCBI taxonomy): domain Bacteria; kingdom Pseudomonadati; phylum Pseudomonadota; class Gammaproteobacteria; order Pseudomonadales; family Marinobacteraceae; genus Marinobacter; species Marinobacter sp. Hex_13. Next base: position 39,082 of record NZ_LSMM01000051.1, on the reverse strand, counting down.
ACTGAGAACCTCGCTGCGGCGACATTTACGCACACGACCAGTAGGGCGCTGGATCCTCAATTGCATACGCATAGCGTGATACTGAACGCTACGCTGAGGAATGATGGTCAGTGGCGATCCATCGAAAGCAGGAAAATGTACGATCCGAATGTGGCTGCAGGACAGGTATACCGATCTGAACTTGCCATGAAAGCCCAGGAGCTCGGTTACACAATTGAGCGCGGCAAGAACGGCACGTTTGAGCTTCAAGAGGTGTCTCAGGAGCTTCGAGATCTTTATTCCAAGCGGCGAAAGGATATTGAGGCTGCCGCAAAGGAAAGGGGTCTGGAGGGTGCCAAAGCCATGGATAGGGCATCATTAATGACGCGCGATTCGAAGCAGTACACGACAGAAGATGTATTGCAGGAACGGTGGCGGAGCGAGCTTCAAGAAGCTCGTTTGACGGTTCCTACCATCCCCGAGGCGCGGCCAAGTGCTGAAAGGGACAGTCCTGATCGCGCTAAAGACGACGCGATTTTTGCTTATAAGAAATTGGCGGAACGTGAGGCCGTTTTCTCAGAAGGTGAACTGGTCAAGATGACCCTTGCGTGGGGCGTAGGCAACCACAGTATTAAGGACGTAGAACAGGCAGTACGCAGCCTGAAGCAGGAAAAAGTCCTGCTTCACGCCACTGGGGTTTCGCGGGATGAGGCGTATCTCACCACCCCCCAAGCTCTAAAGAAAGAGCGGTATATCGTAGATCTGGTGAAGACTGGCCAAAATGAATTAAAGCCGATATCCGGCAAAGGAGCGGTCAAGGAATACGGACAATCTTTGGGTTTCACCAGGGGTCAGATGGAGGGTGCAACAACCATCTTGAATGGGAAAGATAGGGTCGTTGGCGTTCAAGGTTATGCCGGTACTGGTAAGACCTACATGCTATCTGCGGTGCGCGAGGTCGCAGAGGGGAAGGGATACTCGGTCCGTGGTTTTGCCCCAACAGGATCTGCAAGCGATTCGCTAATGGAAGGCTCTGGGATTCGGAGTCAAACGCTTGCCAGCCACCTCTACGCATTGGCGCGGGAAGAGGAAGGGAAGGGCGGAAAGGGACTGGATCAGAAGAAGCTCTGGATTGTCGATGAAGGCTCTCTGGTAAACGCTAATCAAATGGCTGATCTGCTCACCTACGCTCGAAAGGAAGGTGCCCGAGTTGCGTTGGTTGGTGACCACGCGCAGATCGGTTCAGTTGAGTGGGGTAAACCGTTCGCGCAGCTCGTAAGAGGCGGCATGAAGACGGCTCAGATGACTGAAATCCAGCGGCAGAAGAACAATCCGATTCTTCTGCAAGCAGTGAAAGATGCGATGGTTGGTCAAGTTGCTAAAGCAATGAAGAACGTCGCGGGGCGGATTCACGAAGACCCGAATCGTGAAACTTTGGTGACACGAGTGATTGATGACTATGCCGGTATGACCGCCAGGGACCGCTCAGACACACTTTTGATGGTTCCGGATAATGAAACGCGGGCTGTTGTGAATCAGGGCATCCGAGAGAAGCTGCAACAATCTGGCGACCTGGGGAAAGATAAAGCCGAATTAAAGGCGTTGGTGAGTCTGGGGCTTACAAGGGTAGAAAAAGGAAGTTCACGGGGCTACCAGAAAGGTGATTTGGTTCAGTTTGCGAGGGATTTTAAAACCATTGGGGTTGAACGAAATGAATTGGTCAAAGTCCTTCGTGTTGACGGCGAAAAGGTAATATTTGCTAACAAGGACGGTCAGGAAGTTGAGTGGCGACCTGATAAAGTTGCTGGTCGTGCCAAGCATGGGGTCGAGGTTTATCGTGAAGAAGATAAGCGCCTGGCAGAGGGTGATCGCATAAGGTGGACCAAGACTGACAAGGACCGGGATCTTAAGAACGGTGCAAAGGGGGAAATTGAGCGGATCGATGGGTCAACGGCCATAATAAAATTTCAGGATGGGCGTCGAATCTCGCTGGACCTGAAAGAGGATAAACATTGGGACCATGCTTATGCCTCAACAATTGTTTCTGCCCAGGGGCAGACCTACAAATCCGCAATGGCATTGGCAGAAAGTTGGCGGCGCAACCTCGTTAATCAGAAATCATTCTATGTTGGATTGTCCAGGGCTAAAGAAGATGCTCGGATTTATACCGACGATAGAGCCAAGCTCACCAAAGGTATTGAAGAGCGTACCGGCGAGAAAACGAGTGCATTGGAAGGTCGCAACGTGAGCGTCGAGAAAATGTTTGCTGCTGATGGCCTGGTGAAAGAAACCAGGATGGAGAAGGTTGCTCAAAAAGTTAAGGATGTCTTCGATAAGACGTTTGGAAAGGCCAAGAGTAGTCCAGATAAAGGAATGTCGCTTTAGGAGGATGGAGCATGTTTTACACAATAGGGTTTATGAAAAGTGTCGTCGCGCCGACGCTTGGTATGGCGTTTTGGGCTTGGTTTGTAACCGAAGCTGTGGTTTTTCCTGAGCTGAGCGTAAATGAGGCGGCTATAGCGGGTATTTTAATGGCAGTGCCTTTGGCCGTGGTGTTTGGGGTATTCTGTCACTTCACCCGGGGCATATTGCGTGCAGTGGCTGTGGTTGCGGCTGTGATCGCCATCCTTTTTTTCACACCAGGGCTTTCTTCAGATAATAATCCAGATTTTATGCTGGCAGATATGCACCTGGTCTTGCCGCCGATGATGATGGTTATTTTTACTGGCTTTTTTGGATTTTGCTTCTGGCCAGTGATTTACCCTAGAGAAATCCTAGCGATACAAGGTGACATCGTTAGAGGTGGAGTGCAGGTAGCATTAGAAGACTCCAATGGAAACACGGGAAAACACAGGAGATAAGGATATGCCAAAGAAAATTGCGCGATGGGTGGCGTGTGTGACTCTGCTCATTGGCACTTCTCAAGTATCGGGACAACAACCTACGAGATCTTCTGATGGGGTCTACGATGTGCGGACCATAAAGGAAGTTACCAGCATTACCAAGCTCAACCAGGTCTGTTTGGAGGGGCTTGCCGGTGCGAGTCGTGAGATTTCATTAGTGGATCAACAGCGGTGTGCTTGTGTTGTGTATGAGCTCGGGGAGCTCATTAGTTACGGTGAGTACAAAGAAATCGAAAAAAATATCCTTTATGGTCGTGAGTGGAAATCGACTAATGCTATGGAAAGGGTAAAGCCCCACTTACGTGAGGCTTGTAATTGGCAAGGGTGATTAGAGGCGTGGTATCGAATTTGTAGCGCTGTTTAGAATGTTCAGCGTGGCATCTTCCAGCCAAGCCTCAGCCACTCTTGGCAGCTTTGAAAATAAGCCTGGTTTCTGCGTGTAATCTAGCGCATGTTGCGCTCCAAATTCTTTTTCAAGAACGCCATGATAGGTTTCGATTCCATCTACTAATCCCAGCTCTACAGCTTCGTGTCCTGTCCAATAATCCCCGGTAAACAGATTCTGATCGCTAGTTAGCTTGTCAGCGCGAGAATCCTTCACTACTGAGATAAATTGCTGATGTATGTCGTTCAGCACGGATTGAACCTTTTGAAGGTCTTCTGGATCAGTTTCAAGGAAAGGGTCCAGTCTGCGCTTATTTTCACCGGCAACAACGGTGCGGGCATGAACGCCAACCTTATCAGCAAGATCTTTGAATCCAAACGACTGCTGAAACACGCCAATCGACCCTGTGAGAGTTGAAGGGTTCACGAATATTTTGTCGGCTGCGACTGCGACCATATAGGCGCCTGAAGTGAGCATATCATCACCCAGAACGACCAGACGCTTGCCAGTCTCTTCCTTTAAGTCCTGCAGATATTTGTAGAGCTTATGCGATTGGACAGGCGTGCCTCCCGGCGAATTAATGACCAAAAGAACGCCTTTAGCGTCCTTGTCGTGAAACGCCTGGTAAAGGTGGTTCTCTATTTGCTGGAACGAAGTTGGCTTGCCTGCTTCGATAGGTCCGTCCAGGCGCACGAGTGAGACGTATTTGCCGTCTTTTGGAATTGTGGTGCCCCCAACAATCCCTGTGCTGTAGAGCAAGTTGATTGCGAATATGGACACAATCACCAGAACGAACGCAAAGGTTCGCCAGTTCGCACTACGCCGCGTCTTTCGAGTCTCTGTCATTATTGCATCGGCGAACGCCCGTTGCTGTTGCGTAAAGGCCTCAATCAAGGTCTGTTCCGTGCTTTTTTGCGGTTCCATATTCTATTCTCCAATACGTTGAAGGGCATTGCGGACTTTCGCCACATACTGTCGGCGGGCTTTCTGTACTTTTGGTTTGGTTGAGAATCCTGCGTTATAGGCTCCCACGGCGGCCCACAGGTTCCCTTTTGTGGTGACGAGGTTTTCGGCAAGGATCCAGGCGCCTACATGGATATTGGTGCAAGGATCGCGAACCAGAACAGGAGCTGTTATGCGGTAGGGCTGCAACCGTTCTAAATGCTGGGAGTTGATCTGCATTAATCCATAATCCCTGGAGCCATCACTGTTTTTGCCGTTGATCGCATCGGTCTTGTTATTACTTTCCACAAGAGCAATTGCTTTCAATAACTTTGCCGGGACCTTGTAGCGGCCGGCGGCTTCCATGAAACAGTTATCAATGTCAGCGATGGCGTGACCGGAGAGAGTTAGGGTTAGTGCAACTGATAAGAATGCCTGAAAGTGTTTTCTCATCGGCGCCGTCCTCGCCTGTCAACGCCGTTATCTTCCTGCTGGGGATTGATTTCCGGGTCATCGAGGTTGGAGAAGAAATCGAATGCTGTTTGAGCCTCATCTCGGCTTTCGGCTTTATAGGACTGGAATTCTGACTGAACATATTTTGCGGCGGCCATTGATGCATCCTCTCCAGGACGGACTTCATCGCCGTTCAAAATTTCAAAGGTTTGCTCAGCCATCCGCGTAATTCGTTCGCGGTTCATGTTGGTACTTTCTGTTTCTTGAATGCCGGTACTGGTGTGGCCCGTGATCGATCCAGTGATACCAAAGTTTTCTAGCATGCCAGTGGAAACACCGCCTTCAGCTCGGGTACCAATACTGTCGTCACCAGTAATTGTGCTGGTGTTAATAGAATCCAGGACTTGGGTAAGGCGGGATATCGCGGCGAAGCGGTTACCCTCTTCGCCGTCTCCCTGAATTTTCTCAAGAATATTGGCCAGGTTACGGGTATCTTCCGGATCGCTGCTAAGAGCGAGGTGGGCAAGACTTGGTGTGTCAACTCGACCGCCAGTGTCGATGTAGACAGAGTCAGTTTCAGAATAACGGCTATCCTTGGTTATACGATCGTCGTGGGTAGCGCTATGGCCGGAAAGGGCGCTGCTATTTATCACGCCACCGCTGCCGTCCGTGGCCAGGGTGACTCGGGCCCCATTAGGACTTGCAGCAACCTGTTGTTCTGTAAACCAGCCTGTATCAATTCCCTTCTGCATTTCCTCTTGGGAGAAGTAAAAGGAGCCAAAATTGGCGGATGTTTCTCTTTGTGCTTGTTCTTCCCAAGACCACCCGGTTTTCCCTTCAAGGGTGTTTGCGCGCTCAATGCCAGCGCCAGTGCTGGCGTGCTGAAGACGAGCAGAATCCCGCAAGTAACCCTCAACACCATTTTCCTGGTTGATTCCCTGGTTAACGCCTGCTTCGGCATACGCAACTTGCTTGATGTTCTCGAAGGCGCTAGCCACTGCGAACTGTTGCGGTGTTAGCTGATCCAAGGCTACCTTTTCGCCGTGAGCGGTAGCCGCTCGCTTAGCACCCACAGACTCATAAATCTCAGAGGGAGTTATTCCAGTTTCGGCCATATAACCCATTACACCCCTGGTTTGTGAGTTATTTAAATTGGAAGTAAATTCAGCCAAAGTAACCAACTCACTCGGGTGCCAATTCGTAGAGTCCAGTTGCCCCCAAAGATCGGCGTTTCTCGCCATCGCAAGAGCTTCGAAAGCTTCTCCTTTTTCCATTCCAGGATGCTGTTGGATGATCCGATCCAACATAGTGCCTGTGCGCAAGTTGTCGGCGCTTGTATTGGAAACGGCAAGAGCGGTGTCGTAGGCAGCTTGGGCGTGGACAGACCCATAGCCCATAGTCGCTGCTGATTCTTGGCGTCCAGCGGCAGACCCATGACGGGATTGGCTTTCTACATTCGAGGTGTTTAGCCCCTGCTTGAATAGAGCTTCAGGGGAGCTATCTCCACCGTTGGATTGGACGGCGCCAGCAACGCCACCCACAACCCCACCGGCTCCATATGCGCCCAATGCTTTACCTGAGGTGATCGGATTGGTGTGGCTAAGATCTGCCATGCCAGACATCGTTTCGAGGCCTCGGTAGTGGCTTTCTGCTTGATTGTGCTCAGAAACAGAGGCGATATTGTTCCACCCGGTCTCGGCCATGAGGTTTGCGGATCCGCGAGCACTCGCAAGCGAATTCAAATGGTTCATGCTTTCTACAGGGGACTGAGCTTTGTTCGCTGCGTCAGAGCCTGCGCCGTCAGCATGCCCCGACCAATTTCCAGCCAGAGACGTCAGGCCATAGGGCGACATCTTGAAGAGCATGGCGGCGATGAAAGCCGAAATGGTGATACCCATGCCGCGGGCTTTTCCAAAAAGAGAAAGCGCCTGGGTTGCACTTTCGGGGGCAAGGAACATTGCGGATAGCCCCATGTTGTGACGCTGAATTTCGTCAACGGCATCGTAGGCCTGGTCGACCGCAATTTGTGCCAAGATCACATCCATGACCCCCCACAGCATTATCCAGCCGAGAAGAGCCACGATAAGCTTCAGGGCCATGGGGAATAGTGGCGTCACAATGAAAAGTGCCAGAATCGGGATCAGTCCCAACACTATGGCGGTAACTGAAGCCCTAATCTTTGGCATCCACTCGTTCGCGCTAACAGCAATTCCAAGTCCGTTGTTGACCATGGACCGGTTGGTTAAGGCGCGGATCCCCGCATCTGGGTTTTCATCAAGCATAACGCTGGCGATTGCATTACTAATGACCACGTTTCTAAGCAATTGCGCAGGTGGGGCGGCTGCGGCTCCAAACACGTTAAGATTCATGTTTTGAATCTTTGTTTCGCACGCTGTTTTTTGTGCGGGTACGGCTATATCAAAGCCGGTTTTGGTACAAACGGAATTCAGGTGCTCATCGTATGTTGGCGCGGCGTTTAGAGCCGGCGCCAGGACATTGTCATAAGCGTCTGAGCAACTCATCACTGTGCCGGCCTTGCCCGCGCCAGAGGAATACATGGTCGTAAACATCGCAGGCGATTTCATATCGGCTAACTGGTTCAGCAAGTCGTCCGTGCCGCTTTTAATCTCGGCAAGATCCACTGCGTAGCTGGGAAGGACAAGAGCAAGCTTTGAGCAGTCTTTGAAATACTGTCGGATAGACTTCTGGAGGTAATAATCGGAGGAAAAGGTTTTATCCGACGTTGCGTTGAGCAGGAGCTCGAAGCCAACACCCATTCCCTCTGTCCCGTAGGGATGAGCGGCCGAGGCATCCACAATCTCTTGAACTGCCCGCTCCGCTTTGTTGGTCATACCAGCGACCAAAACAATCAAATCAGGAACGTCTGGCACAGCTTCATAGGCATTTCGGACCGGGTCATATACATGCACAGTGCCGGTTGGAGTGATCAATGCTTTAAAGACAGCCACGCCAATTAAGGTCGTCATTAACCAGGACAGGCTGAGGCCAGTGGCCGACTGTTGGAAATTAATGATGCCTTTACCGACTGTGAACAAACCACCGAGTAACAGGCCGAGTACCACGGCCACGGCGAATAATGTGGTGTACTGATTATTCGCAAATACCAGTGAAATGCGTTTAAAGGCGTTTACCGTTTCCGTGAAGCCGTCATAGGTATAGAAATCCATATCCAGGGCAAACGCTGTGCTTGGTAGCGCTGCCACGAGGATCAGAGCGATTATCGGAAGTGTGCGCTTCATTGAGTGATGTCCTCTGCATTGCGCCGAAGAACTTCTTCTTGTCGCTTAGCCTGGGCAGCGGTAAATGCGATGTGTGCCATCTGCTCTTGGGTTTTTTTGAGATAGCTGGTTCGCGCGGCCATTCGGAATTGGTAAGCGTCTTTTTTTATTCCGGTTAGATGGTCGGCAACCTCGGCGTAAACTGTTCTGTCGCATTGTGGGCCGGCGGCGCCTGTGCTGTTCATAACCGCGTCGATTTCGCGGATCATGTTGTCGATAGTGTTGTAGAGATCATCGACCATATAAAACGCATAGGCATAGGCGACGACTTCTTCCGTGAGAGCGATCGCCATTGCTTTGTCTCCCAGTGCAATGGAATCGACAATAATTGGCAGGATTGGGATCGGAGAAGAGGTCAGGAACGCCTCATCTGCTGCACTTAAAGCGGTTTTGTTCTCGATTTTGGTGGCGATCGCATTCATCTGATTGCTCACTAGCGCCAGAAGACCGCCTGGAGTCGCTGAATCCGTTTGGCAAACAGGTCCACCCGCACCGTTGACTTTCTTTTCGGCATTGCCGACAACGAAATCATCGATGCTGGATTCGTCGTTATTGGGGCATGAGCTAATCGGTTCGATGACGGGGGCTTTTACGGCTGCCGTTGCGTTGATCATCACATCACCCACGAATCCACGCATGGTATCGACGTACTGGAAACCGAATTCGTCAGCGGCATTCTGTAGTAGGGAGCCAGTCTTGAAGATGTTATTGAATTGGGTCGGGCAATCGGCAGTAAGCTGCTTGACGTCGACGGATGGCTCCTGGTTGGCTGCTACTTGATTTTCAGTCGTTTCATACCAGCTTGTAACTGACCCAAGTGCGGTGGCCGCTTTGCTATCCAGGGCTTTGAGACGGTTGCTGGCTGCGGTCCCGATAAAATCGCCAACGGGCTCGCCAAGCTTTTTGGCAAATTGGCAATCGTTGATCTGAATTCCGTTCAAGTCGTTGATTATTTTTTCGAAACTTTTCATCGTCTCAGAGAGTTCTTTGCTCATCACTTTCATTGCTGTGTCGAAAGCGACGGCAGGAGCTGCCTGAATCATGTTCTGAAGCTTATCGACCAGGTAATCCGGGTCGAGCATCGACATCCCGCCAAGAAAAAGATCAACACCACCACACCCTGCAGATACCCTGGGGGGAGAAATAGTGAGAAGCGGGTCGTTGGACACGTTGAAGCGGGCTGAATAGGAGCCTGCAGAGTAGAAACCGCGCTGCTGGTTCTTGTAGCTTGACGCGCCACTGGACGTGGATGAAGCAAACCAGTCATCCGTCCAGTTTGCGGAGGCCACTGGCGCGGAAAGCGAAAGGATTAGGGTTGGGAGGATAAGCCTTTTCATCAGAACGATTCTCCCTTTGGCGCGCCCGGATCAAAGAATCCACCCTGACGATATTCGGGGGTGAGGAATTGCTCTGGGGATGTCTCGCCTCTCAAATAGCGGATGGCGCGATATGCGTTTGAGGTGATTTTGGTGGCTGATTCCACCCCAACTGCAATTGGCATCCAGCGTTCGCTATTACGCTCGATGAGAATAACCATCGGGGTCACTTGGACATCGAATCGCGCTTGAGCAGATGGGTTTTTGTTTATATTTACTTCAGTAGTTTCAAGCCCGGTGCGATCTGACACTAACTTGAGAATGTTTCTTTGAGGCGAGCAGTACGGGCACTCTTCAGTCGAGAAAAGTGCTAGGGCATATTTGCCCCTGAAGTTTTCTAGGTATTGAGCCTGGTTATTGGCGCGCTGCTGAAGTTCCGCTTTTCGGCCTGGGGAAGTAATCGGGTATTGTGATGCACCGCTGAGAGTTGGATTTTGCAGCATGACCATGTTGGACACGGCCGTAAATCCGGCAGCCTTGCGGCGCACGACATCCTGAATTCGATAATAAGCAAGTACACTCTCCGGAGTTCTAAGCCAAACAGCTTCCTTCAGGTAGTTTTCGAGCATGGCTTTTAAGTCATCCGGGTGCATATCCATCATCTCCGCTGCCGGTGGCGGTGGAGGAAGTGGTTGCCTCTCCTTCTTATCGGGATCTTCTTCGCTAGAAGGCTTAACCGGTTCTTCATACCAGTGATACCCCTTGATCTGAGTATCCTGGTTCGGCTGCTGGATGGCGTTTGCCTGTGAGGCAGCAAGAGCGAGCAAGAGCAGTGTCAGTACAAATTTCATGGGTTGGCTCCTTAAAAGATCGCTTTGAGGCGCTTGGTTTTGGAGACGTCCACAAAACCCCAATACCGTGAGTCGAAAGAATCGGGATGCGATCCATAGGCCCAAGCTTTGCCGGCAGGTACTACTCCCGAATAGGAAAATAGGGGTAAAGGATCGCCTTTGAGCGTTTCAGTCTTGGCGCGCCCCAGAGACTCTCCATCGCAAAAAAACTCAAGATCCTTTTGGGTTATTGTTTGACCCTCCCAGCACATGAGCCTTTTGCTGATTAACACAGGTTCATGGCCCGCCAATTCATGAGAAAGCTCGAATGTCGCATAGTCGCCTGGCCCGGCAATGGCGTCGGTTTCCCAAAAAATTCTGTGATCGACAGACTCAGAGACCGTGATATTGAGGTGGTCTGAAACGAAGGAGATTGCAAAGGCAAGAGGCGCCCCTACAAGCAAAGTGAGAAGGACATTTTTCACTTTATTATTGAGCATTTGGGTTCTCCAGCTTGGCAAGAATGGATTCGGCCGGTGCGCCGCCGGTCATCGTGGTTAAGCGTTTCAGGAGACTTTGTAGGCTTGAATCCCCGTAAACCACGGGCAGTCGCATTCCGGGGGTTGCAGCGCCTTTCTCGCAATAACTTTGAAAATCAAAGTTCTGCTCAACGACCAGGGCGGGGACTTTGGTGATGTTGTGATTCCTGAATTGGATGGGATCGATGACGACATCAAGCCCTCGCATTGCGCACTTTGGCCCCTCACACGTCGGGTTCTTGCGAAGAACCTTGGCCATGAATTCCATGGTGGGCTGTGTTTTCTTGAGACCACCGATCATGCCGCGCATCACCATCACACCACCGACCTTTTCGAGATCCCTGGCGTAATTCCGCAAGGTGATTTCCGGAATGGAGCTTGAGACGAATAGCAGGGCGCGGGAGCCAGTTGCTTTAGGGTCTGGGTTTTCAGGATCGCCAGCATCGAGGCCAGCATCGGCCCGAAGCAGACTGAGAAATTCATTCTTTCGGGCTTGCCATTGGTCGCTGTTCACCTCCTGCATGACTTCGGAGACGCGGGCCTTCATCGCCGGTGAATCCATCACCCGTTCTTTGGCCTGTTTCGCGATCGCCAGGTATTCCTCCGGCACGTTGATCTGATCGGGAAGTGTGGGAATGGCATCCGATTCCGCAGAGGCTAATGGGCTCATTAGACAGAGGGTTAGGGCAAACCCCAGGTTACTTTTAATAAGAAACACAGCAGTTGAGCCTCCTAAACACCATCCATGAAAAATTGTCACCGCCTGCGGGGGGGTGCTTGTAATGGCTCCACAACAAACCGGTTTGACCGATCGGCCGGCAGCTATCGTCCCGAACAGGCTTCATCAGTTGCAGCTTGTATTTGTCCTTGGACCAAATGGGAACTGGCGCGGTATAGCAGCCATCTGAGGAGGATTCTTTTAGTAGTCCCATCCGGGCCATGAAGTAGATTCCGCGGGCTGCGATCCCGGCATTCGCCGTCACGTAATCCGTGCCGGTTATTGACCCGGCCAGGGGATAGGCTCCTGACCACGATCCCATACACCAGAAGAGGGAATTAACGGGCCTTCCAACCAAGGCGCCAGAGGAATCCGCAGCGCACGCCAGTTGAGCGACCGGGTTGGCGAACAGCAACGACTCGGGGTGAATCATCAGCGAGAGAATTTCGTTGTTCCAGGTAGGGATGAGTTCAGTCATCATCGCTACGTCGAATTCTCGCTCTGCTATGCAGGGGATGTCATAGAACAGCCCCAAGATGCTAAATGCGGGAAAGAAGTAGTAATGCATCTGCTGGAAGGTTTTGGACTGACCATCTTCCTGCATGTGCGATCCGCCCAGTTTCCCGCCGGTGTTCATCAACTTGAATCCGAGAGGCATCATGCAGTAGGGATCTGAAACGGTATCAATGAGCCGTGCGGGCTCCCACATAGAAATACCAATGCCGTATCGATTGATCGCTCCTGAATTACAGCTGCAGAGCACGGAAGGGGAGTCAGCACCAGGATCGGGCATTCCTGAATCGCCTTTACCGATGCTCAGCCCGCCAATGCGAATCGGGAAGATGCACTGCCAAGAGACGTCCGTAACAGGATTCAGGACGCCAGAGGGGCATTTGGACGCGAGGGCTGATTGAGGGGCCGTGTAAGCCCCTATCAGTGTTAAAAGAAGCAAGATTGCTCGAATACTCATCATGGCTAGAAACGTCCGGGAATTTCCCTAAGTTTAGCCTAACAATATATGTGAGTATATAGCACTATATGAAAATTAGAGATTGATTGAGTGTTCTTCGATTCGGAGGGTGCTGCCCTCTTGTGTCACGATCGATGGAACAAACTGCAGTGAGAGTCGGTCGCGAACAGGAGGGGTAAGAATGAAAACAGGGCGCTGCAAAGCCATGGCGATAGCCCGGTAATCACCTGAGGTGATCATGACCATATCCGTGGATTTCAGGTGATCCTGTGCCCAGGCAAGGTCATCTTTTGAGATAAACATAAGCCGCTGGGGAAGACGAACATGCTCCAGGGGATTAAATTGGAATCCCTTTGGATAGATGATTTGCCCATTTTGGTCCTTAACATCGAATTCGGCCGTGTAATAAGGAATGTGGTACCGAATGCGGTCTTCCCGCGCGCGAGGCAGAGACACGGCTTGCGCGGCAGCATTGCGCGCAACACCGTCACTCATCACTGTTTCCCAATCAACTTGAGCCACCTTGCTCTGGATCTCAGTCAGTGCATCCGGTTCAACAATCTCATAGGTGCGCCCAAGAACGTGGGATTCGGCGGCAATCAGGGATCCGGCAAGACAGCTACTGATTACTGTTATAAAAATCCGTAACACCATTAGAAATCTTCCCTTCAATTTGAGTCATGGTGTCTGGTACCAGGTCACCGTAATATTCGCTGAAATCGATCTTAGAAAAGTCGATTGATTGGAACTCCTCGGGTGTCAGCCCGCGACAGTTCGGAGCTTCCGGGGTACCGAAGCCGGCCACAGAGTTGAGCTGCGCTCGGCCTTGTTGATGGATGATGCGACCCATTTTCGAATTGAAACAGCAATACGATTTTGCTTTTTGGACGCACCCAACAAATTCCCATTCTTCCCGGCAGTATTCTCCAATCTCGTAGCAAAACCCTGAGCCATTAAGAACACCCGTTTCCGTAGATGTTTGATCGCAGGACTGTGTGAAGTAGTCGATTACAGCGCCGACCATGGCCGTTGGATCTACGACTACGCCATAGTTTGCCATGACATCCCCAGCCACCGTGGCCGCCGCATTCGCCGCCACCATCGTAGGTGCGCCGGCGGCCAACGCAGCTTCATACTCCGATTTACCCTGCGTAATTGAGTCGTAGACTGAAGTAATCATCTGGGTCGGGGAACCAGAGTCGCCGGTGTCATCCGCAAGCACTTTGCCTGTGTTTTTGCAGCAATTCTGAAACGCGGTAGATACTCCTGCTTTATCACACCTCATTGCTCTACCTGCAAAAATCATCATCTGTCCCAGGCAGGTTCCATCGGCTGCGGTCGTGCCATCGTCCTGATACATTCCAGTATCGATGTCGTCGACCACCGGCACTTGGGTTGCCAGATCAACACAGGCATTGGGGCTGCACTGTTGTTGTCCGGCGGCGTTTTCCATGCAGGAATAGCTGTTACCTAAAGGGCAGGCGTGCTGGGTTTCTAGGGCGCAGGTTTCAGATGTGGTAGAGAAAGAAACTTGTCCGCCTGCTTGTGAGGGGAGGCCCCCAGTGTAATTGTCAGTGATCTGGATTGTGCCGACTAAACCGTTTGCACAGCTTGGGGCGGTCACTAGGTTCACAAGCGTTGTGCCCAGGAAGTTGGTACCGGATAGGCTCGGGGCGTCCCAAGTTGTGGAACCAGTAGCACTGATCGGATTGTTGTTTGTGCAAATGCTGTCGAAATCGAGCGTTGGGATCTGTGCGACCAAGCCAGTGGGGCCTGATGTTACGGCACCAGTCTTGAGATCGAATCCGACCGTGAAGGACCCGAATTGCCGAGCGACTTTTACATCAAAATTCAAAGCAACCGGGTTCGTGCAGACCATTTGTTGACTTGAGCTACAGTCAACGGCGGAAATTGGACATAGCGCTCCCCCGCTTGGCGATTCAAAACATGAAGCCGTCTCACCTGGTTGGCCAAGATCACCATTCATATTGAGATCTTGGCCACAGGACCAGTTGGCCGCATAAACTGAGCCGAGAGGGAGAAAGAGGCTTAAAAGTCCAATTAAAGCGGGTTGGCTGTGCCTGAACTGCATATCGTATCCCTTGATGCTTGGCGAACGGCCTGCAATGTTGCTGCGGCTTCTGCGAATTCATTAAGACATCCACACGACTGAACGACTGTCTCTCCGGGTCCAGCCGGACAAACGCCAGCGGAACACTCGTGGAAGAAGTAATCGAAGGTATTGGGGTCTGTGCGGTTCTCCTGCACGACGCCGTTCTGAACCGCGTCAGTTGCTAAGCGCGGCTTTCTGGTCTTGCATGCCTGTGTGCAGGCAGGCACTGAAACCTCCTCCAGAACAGAAAGGCTTTCTGTCGGCGTCAGAACACTACCGTTAGACTGCTTCAAATAGTCTTGATAGCCAGTGTTCGTGGTGCTGGCTTGAACGTTGTCAGCCCGTTCGAGGGCGTCATCGAAATCGTATGTACCGGTGACCTGACAGCGATATTTGCGCGTTTTTTGCCACCAGGGGCGTGTAGGTGTAAACGAGCAGGTTGAACCATTGATCACTTGGGTGGACGGCAACGGAGTAAGACCGGTATTGACGAAATTCTGATATGTCCAAACCCCGTCCACTTGTTCTTCCATGAGTGTGCATTCAGGGTCACTTTGGTATGCACTACAGCTGTTTGAAATGGTGTCAGGTTTGAGTTTACAGTCGGTATCGACCTTTATTTTTGCGAGCGCGTAGCCTTCGCCATTCCCCGTAACTTCCACTCTAATTTTGAAGTCGACGGGTCCACCCGTCAGATAACTCTTAAAGTCGACATTTGGCGAGCGGACCCAGTTGGTTGAGAGCTCGCAAGCGCCCGGTGGTCGTCCGGTACCTGTCCAGTTTCCGTAGGGGCCATTCCAAAGCAGGTCGGCATCGGCGTAGATCTGCATCCAGTCATCGAATTTTGCGTAGTTGATTTTTGCTTCCAAAATCCGGCTTGGGTCCAAGACATTGAATTGAACCTGGCGCTCATACATTTTGCAGCTACCCGCCCAATAGTTGTCGCCAACTTGCCCTAATGAAAGCTGAAGGCAATCTGGGCCGCATGGAAAAATGTTTCCAGAACCGCCGGCATATTCAATGATGTCGTTCAGTGTGACTTCTTCCACTGGCACGTTCCGGGTTATTTGGCAGCTTTTGATTTGGACAGGGTCCGCTGTAGCGGCCGGAGATGTCGTAATCAAATTAAATTCCGGATCAGCGGCAGAGGCGGAGAAAGCATCGCTGGCGAGGTTACCCGGCGTGCTGTTGTAGGCTTTCAGCATTGGCGAGCCCGCAGCGCAGTCACCGGCCTTCTGTGCGTAAAACTTAATCATCGGTCCGGTCACACCCACTTCGGAAACCGTGAGATAGTCCATTTGCGATGTCAGCGCACCGGTTGCGCCTCCCCCCAAATCATTAAGGACTTTGTCCAAGTTGCTCATAACTAGGCCAGTCCCGCATGAGTTATTCACGCAATAGCACCCGCCCAGCTTGTTTAGGGGAATCGGGGTCATGCCGATTTCGCCTGAGCCGTTCACCACCCAAGACAGTCCCGAGCAGTTGTCCCAGGTCCCTGCGTTACACGAAACAGCTCCGTTTGCACATACACCGGACACCGGAACCCCTGGTGTAAATACCCGATCAATCGTGCCGTCCAGGTCGCTATCTTGAGAGACCGTCAAGGTGCCAATGTCACCGCTGGCCGAGGGTGCAACGAATATTTCCAAAAACTTCTGAGAGCCGCTGCAGCCCAAATTGGCATCGAAGCTCTGGCCATCGAACGTCTTCATGGCGTCGGCAGACATCAGAGGTGTAGTGAAGTTCTGTTGGATGGCTTCGGCGCTTCCGTAGCTGCTTCTAGCATTGCCCACAGTGGTCTCGGCCTCAGTGACGGATGCCGGATCTGCCGATACAAATCCCGGTAAAAGTCCTATGAGGACGAGCAGAATCCAGCGATCCATTAAAGTGGCACTCCGGATAGTTTGGACACCGCCTGAGCTGGCGTCATACCCTGAGCAATCAGTGCGTTATATTTGGCAACCTCCTTGCCGTCGGACGTTGCGATCCAGTGATTCCAGGGATCCACAGACAGCCTGCCGATACCCCGGCCAAACGGTGTATCAAAGAAGATCTCAGAGTATTTGGGTTTGTTGGCTTTTACGGAGGTCAGGAGATCGACAGCCAGGCCCTCGTAGTCGAGAACCCCTTCATCTACAGCCTTCGCGTAGTCCTCGCATTCAAGGTAAAACTTGAATGCAGCGTTATTCTTGATGACCTGTCCGACAGGGCCGAATTTCCGGAGATCCAGCGGGCTCTGCGTAACAATGCCAAAGGCCCCGGAGTACTTGCGGGCGCGGCGATAGCCCTCTTCAATCAGGTTGCCGAGTCGGTTGTTCTCCTCCCCCCGGGAATCTGAAAAGTATCGCCAGGCCTCTTCGAATAGCACGAAGCGTTGTTCGGAGCGATCGGAAAGGTAAAGATCCTGGGTGACCGAGTTCATCACCTGCATAATCACCACGTTGAACAGCTCGGCTTGACCTGAAAGCTTTTCAAGCTCCAGGACTACGAAACCATCGTTCGAAATATCGAATCCGCCGGCGCCATTGAAAAAACGCCCGTACACGCCTTTCGTCGTGAAATCGTGCAGGTTGAAGGCGAGTTCGTGAGCCTTGGAGACCGCACTAGGCAGCGGTTCGCCCTGGTCAGAGGCGAGTTTTGGATAGGACTTCAAGTAGTGTTGAACAGCATCGATTCCGTTGACGATGTCGCCGCGGTCTGCAGTCCAACGAACGGCTTCCTTGATCAACGTCCATTCCGTTTCGTGCAGCGGTTGGCGAGAAGCGGAATATGCCATTTCAGCGAGGATGTTGGCGGTGGTCATGAGGTCCGCGTTTCGGTCATCCTCATCCTTGGAGTTGGTGTTGAACGGATTGATCGTGATCCGCTCTTTGCCGAAATCCATAAACCGGCCGCCGACCATATCGCATTGCTTCTGAAGGCTGTAACCAATGTCGGTTACTCGAACCAATGAGCCTGCAGCGTAATAGTTTTTGCAGAGATCGTTGAGCGTGTAGGACTTGCCCGCACCCGAACCGGCGGCAATGAGGAAGTTATGGTTGGGTGCTCGCTTGTCGAACACGTCCATGCCGACCAGCTGCCCTTTGCGCCCGACGTAGAGTAGGGCGGGGTCGCTGGATCCTCGAAAATCGCCTTGAATGGGCATGAAACGAGCCACGGCGCTCAGTGGCGCGTAGAAATGTCGGTCCAGCAAGCCGATGTTTTTATCGATGTCATAGAGACCGAACGGCAAAGAGGCAATCAGCATCGGTTTCTCAAGCACCGATTCTTCCTGCATCACGAAATCTTTGGATTCCCAGAGTCGACGGGCGCGCGACACCGAATCAATGCATTCCGCTTCGGTATCTCCGAGGATGACCAAGGATGGAATGATTGTCATAAACCGTTCCGATTCGAGCTTGTCCAGAGCCCAGCTAAACTCCTCAGTTCTTTTCTGAATGGCCTTTGCAAAAGAGCCTGTGCCTTTTTGCGCCATGGTGGCGCTGGCCTTTTGGTGCAGAGAGGTTTTTATGTCTTCGAAAACAATGTTGAGACTGAAAATAAAAGGCGTGGTTATCTGATCGGGATCATCCGGTGCGCCCATTACGCCACCGGTCAGGGTGTTGGTGGTGAAGGTATCGATGGATTTTGCGTTAACCTTTGGCGTAATCACTCGACCAAAGCGCTTGCCCAAGCGAAACGGTTTTTCGCCACCTGAGAACTCAATTTTGGTTTCAGCATTGATGATCTGCTTTCGCAGCGGAAGCCGGGAATCAACATTGCCGTTCGGATCGGCGTCGGCATCGTTGAAAAACTGCCGTGCCCAGGCAACTAGATGATTTGCCCCCATCCGCGCGGGCGCAAGATGGGCGGCTTGCAAGGTTTCTTCAGCGATCGACAGCACTTCACTTGATAGAGGTTTCACAGTCTTGATGCAGACAAACGCTCGCCAATTTCGAACGGGAATGCCGTGATAGCACCGCATTCCCTTTGTGCCGGCTTTTAGGAAGCTGGTGTATTGCTCGATGGATTTCTGGAGCAGAGGTGTTCGGCGCTGTTTGTTGCGCGAATAGGCCTGAAGGATGCCGTTCACATTGTGATCAGGCGCCAGCATGATTTGGATCTGGGTTCTTTTCGGGTAGGTGACCGATAAAAACGTTTCTAATTGTTTAAGGTCACGCCCGCCCAAAAAGGTGAGAGGGCAGATCTCGAAAAGGTAGCCGTAGCGGTTATCCAGGGTCTGGAAGGCGCCCAGCTCTTCATCGAAACTTACCCATGGTAAAAAGTCAGAAAATTTGTTTCGGCGAAGCTCTTGCTTAAGGTCCCTGTGCGTGATGCCGCCATTGTCGCCAACGATCAACGACCAGATTCTTGAGAGGGGGCCTACTTTCTCTTCAGCGGTCATTGGTTGCTCCCTTGCACCTGGTCAATCAGAGAGTCAGTAAGCTCCGGCTTCTTATAAAGGTATTGGCCCATAACGAAACGCGGTTCCTCGACAATGCTGTAGACGAATCGGGGCATGTATAGCCGGTTGCGTTTCAGTTCACTGGAGTAGGGAAGAATCATGGTGCGGACTGATCGCGGAGGTTTGATCATAGGCGTCCGAGGCGCCTGAATCATGGTTCCAAGCTGATCATAAACCTGGTCGCGGTAGCCGCTGTATGCTGACTGAGGGGGCGCAAAAGAAGGATCTTCTGTGTGAGAGGGCGTCGGCGCGTCATAGGATGTCGACACAGCGATTGGTTGCTCCTTTACACGCTGGGATCCAGCCAACTTGTTTTTTCGCTCCGCTCTGGCTTGCCGCGCTTGCTCGGACGCCCTGGTCATGTGCGGATACTTTTCTACCCCCGTCACCGCCTCCTCATAAGCATCTTCGACAGAGATACATTTTCCAAAGTTGTCCTGTAGGTTGCAGGAGAACTCGTTTTCATAAGGCACCAGAGAACAGCCGCCCAAGAGGCTAACCGCTAACAGCAGAGTAAATTTTTTCATTAGCCTTTCTCCATAATGCTGAGATCCGTTCCTTTCTGGATGACCACGGTCAGCCTTTTGGCTGCGCCGACCTCAATGATGGGAACGGTTTGTTTTGCGAGATCCAAAAACAGTTTTTGGACGGCTTCAGAGCCAGACTTGAGAGCTTGACCGCCGGCGGATTGAACGATTGAGTCTGTGTCGACGATTTGTGTTGTTCCAAGCGCCGAAGTCGAGGTTGTAGCAGCCGCACCCGCAATGCCGTTTCCTGCTCCCTCGAAGAGGCCTGCGACGATCATCCGCATTACATGAGCGCCCATCTTTGAAACAACTGGACCGGTAAGCCCGCGCACGCCGTCACTGTCAGCGACGAACCCCTGAACTGGCTGATCAATGACCGCTGTTCCATCCAGGCTCATGCAGGAAAGACTGACCAACTGAAGGTTTACACGCTCCTGAGCGAGATTTGCCGTCGCATTGGCGATGACAAAGCAGCCTTTCAGGTTGGCTTTGACACTGTTTGGAAGCACCGCCGGCGCCTGAACCCGAAGCATTACAGGCTCAGGGTTTGCGTCACCTAGTTCCGAAGTAAGGGCACGAATACCAGTCAGCAGAATTGCAGGCATGTGGCTGGGTGGCATGTAGATCGAATTCTTTTTTTTTGAAACTGTCTCCGGTTGAAAGTCGGCACCAGGGGCACGGCCAATACCGCCGACAATTCTCGCTTCAACCGGAATATCGTTGAGGGAGGATTCGGACGCGCTATAACTGGGAACATAGGTTGGAGGCTCCGGATAAGATACTTCGCCTCCGGCTTCCGGGGCTTCGAAGTCGGAAAGGGGATTCACCATTTCCTCTTTTCCGGTTTCTTCACCCTGACCCTGCCGCTTCAAATCGTTCTGAGAGGTCTCAAGCGCCGCAAGCAGAGAGTCATATTGGCGTTGTCGACGCTCCATTTCGGCAAGTGTCTCGCCGACGTGCTTCAAATCCTTGTCTACTTTTGCACGGATGTCGTCTTCCAGGAGATCGGCACCTAGAGATAGGTCTGTCGTTTCAACCTCTTTGACTGGCTCTTTTTCGTCTTGACCGGAGGCATAGTAAACGAACAGCAAGAGAGCGAGGAAACCAGCGGCAATGCTATATTTCCGGTACTTGAGTCTGTCTTCGGCTCCGAGGCCATTCCACCAAGTCTTCATCAGAAGCCCTCCTTAGAGACCACAAACAAACGGCCTACTTGGCCAGGTTCCAAGCTCAGCGGATCCATGGTTACCGCAAAGATCGATTCGCCAATGGCCGAGCTCAGGAAATCCGTCTCGCTGAAGGTGGTCGTGGTGCTGGTTCTGACCAAAAACTCTTTTAAGGAAAGCCCCAACCCATCCACTCGAATAGTCCGGCGCAACGCAAGTTGTGTGTTTGGCTTGCCGGCGGTCATGCGGGACACCCATTCACTGTTCGTGTTTGTGCTGACCGAAAAGCTGTCCGGGATGTCGTCCTCAAGGGCCGCCATAGTCAGATAGACTGCGCGCTCTTCATCGGGAAGGGGAGAGAGCAGTTCCTGGTTGCCTTTGATGCGGTTTTTCGCGCCTGTAGAAAGGCGGATTGTTTGCCCGGGAATGTCCTTTGGAGACACCATTAAGGTGTAAATCTCGCCGGCGCAAACCAGATAGAACTCGGATCGCGCTGAAACATATTCCTGGTGCAGCCCATCATCCTGAATCAGAAATTTGATGAAGCTATTATTCCCGTTGTTCTCAACCACGATCCCTTTCTCTTGAGAGAAAAAAGCATCGTTAATTGCACCGTCGACACAGGTAACTCTGTTGATGTCTCGATTGGACATTTCCACTGGTGTGACAACATCAGGCTTCACTACCTGGGTGTGAGCAAGCGCCGGCAAGCTTACTAACATCACGGCCAGTGCCGCGTTGAAAAATTGTTTATTAAGCATCGTTCGATACCTCCTTGATGCCGGTAAGCCAAAATCTTCCTTGCTCGAATGAATAAGAGATCTGGTAGGTGACGTTTTCCGTGCTGGTCACCGAGTCACCAACAATCCGCTTTTTCACGCCAGCAACGTGAATGGTGTCGTCGCCTACTTTTTTAATGTCTCGATTACCGCGCCATTGAACGACATAGGAGACTGTCGGGTAGCGCTCAATACCATCTGCCAGTCGGGTAAATAGATCGCGATAACGGGAGTATTCGTCGGGGTGAATGAGTGGCAACAACTCATTCAGCTGCCTTCTGGCAGTGGCGGCTGAAAGGTCGCCCGCCATATGAACGATGTAACGACTCATCGAGCGCAAGTAATCATCAGATGCCGTGGATCCTGATATAACGAAGTCGCCTTGCCCACCAATGGGGATAAGGTGAACGCGTTGTTCATCTAGCTTCGATGAAATTGTGGCTGTCTGAAGACCAGCAAAAATCACCACAGCCACAAACCCAAATTTGAGCAGCCGGTTTTCGGCAAAGACATTGCTCGAATCCTGGACAAACAGATTGGAGAAGAGACTTTTCATGGGTCACTCGTGAAATTTGGTGGCAGTGGGAACGGGATAGCCTTTGAGTTCAAAGAACCCGTTGGCATAGGCCAGATGGCTGAACCAGCCTCGGGCGCGTTTTCGTTTCATAGGAATAAGGAGGGCCGGACCAATGAACAGCGTTATCCAGGCGAGGCCACCAAAGATGGCGGCGCCAAGATAAAAAATCACGATGATCGCCATTTCATGCGCGTCAAACCAAAGGACTTGAAGCGGCTGATGAAGGTAAATCGGTAGTCGTGATTCGTTCATGGTCGGCCTCCGGTCATTGCTCGCTTAGATGATCATGCCAAGCGAAGTTGTGATGCTGTCAGCCTTGATCATGGCGGTACCGCCCAGAACGCCACCGGCAGCAAGCATCCAGTTCTTGGTGATCTGGACTGCTGAAAGAACAATCGCAGCCAGGCCGCCGACGAACCCGACAGGGCCTTTCAGCATGTCGTTTACAGCCACGTCGTACAGGTCAAATGCGAAGGTACCGGCAGCTGGAGCTGTGATTGCGCTGGCAGTCATCGAACCCAGCACGAGCATGGGTACGGCAGCTACCGGGGCAGCGGAGCGGAATGAGCCAAAACGGGCTTTGGCAATGGCGCTCAGGCGAGACAGTTCTGCGTGAGCAGTTTGAGAAGCACACACTTTCATTTTTAACTCTCCTTGGTTTTGTTGGCGAGGTAATTGGCGATTACCTCTTTCCTAAAGCCCGTCACAGGGCTCCCATCGAGGATCAGTGTCGGTGTTCCTTGAACTCGCCACTGACTCGATACGTTGGCGTGAACCTGAAGCTGCTCAGCACCGGTGTCACAGGTCGCTGTAGGCTTGATTCGACGCAAATAGATGTCATCAAAGGCAGCGGCTTTGTCTTCCGAACACAGGATGTGTTGGGCTTTGGCCGGTGCGGTTTGAGGATGAATCGCTGTCATGAAGAAAATCACGCGCTTAACTGGTACTGCCGAATCGCGTATGAATTCGTCGTAGCGAAGGCAATAGGGGCAATCCGGGTCTGTGAACTCGATAATGGGAACGCCGTTCTCGGGGCCAAGAACGAGCGCCTGGTCATAAGGGAGGTCTTCAAGCCGGAGGCGGTTTGCTCGCGCAATGGCTTCTGCAGTTAGCGATTGACCTTCAAGGTCATAAATCTCCCCGAACACCAGAGCATTATTTTCCGCCGAGAAGTAAATCACCTGGGCTCCGCTCAACGTCACCTCGTAAAGGCCATCGATAGGGCCAGGCCTGACATCGTGGATCTTAGAATTGGTGAACTTTGCAGCCAGGGTGTTCTTAACCTCTTCGATGGTCGTTGCATGGGCTGTGATTGAGAGCGCAATCAGAAGGATTGCCGAGATCATTCGAGAGCATTTCATTTGGAAGACTTCCGTGATTGAGGTTTGGTCAGCTCCTGCAAGAGCCGAGGATCGATATGAACACCGCGCGCGATTTTTTCTAACTTGGGCTTGGGGAGGCGAGCATGGTCCAGAATGACCCAAGTGCCTTCATCGAAAACCACTTCGCTTTTGGGCTTGCTGGCCAGAGCGGGGGTGGTAATCCCGCTCAGGAGTGCGGCCGCTAGTAATATAGAGTTAGTCGTTTTCATATAATCTGTGCAACCTACAGGCGGTGACTTACACAGATGGAGTATATGATAGGTTTATACGCTCGTATATAGTTTTATATGATTTTTTTCGACTTCTTCGCGAGGTACTTCACCAGGGAGGTGTAAATGACGCGGTTTTGCGGCTGACTGTCTTCTTCGGCTCGGGTTTTCACTTCCATGACGATAGGGTTCGGCAACCAAATGCTGATATAGACGCCGTCGCGGGGAGAGGCAAGGTATTCAGGGTCGTTTGATGCGAGAAACCAACTCACGGCATCGCGGTAGAGTTGCTTTAAAAAAATCCCTTCTTGAGCAGCATAGGATTTCAACGCAGATCGAGTGTCTTCACCCAACTTTAGTTGCTTGAGAGTCTCATGCGTGTCCAATGGTGTCGCTTCCTGGTGAGTTGATGGGCACCGTCCATGGCGTGCCGCGACGGATCAACAGGAATTATATAGCATTATATGAAAATGTCTAAAATAAAATGTTACTTTGCGAGACTATCGAGGAAATTGACATTTTGGGAGCTATTCGAAAAAGCGAACCAGGGCAGTGTATTCGACCCGGTTTACAGGCACGTCGTCTTGCTCTGCCGCCGATTGTACTTCGGCAAGTATAGAGTCCCGTAGCCAAAAGGATCTGGATTTGCCCTCGCGCGGGGAGGCAAGGTACTGGATCTTCTTGATTTTTCTGTCCGCGATTAGTTTCTCCATTGCTTCATCGAACACTTCTTGCATTAAAACGTCATCTTGCACGGCCTTCATTTTGATTGCTCTGTGAAGGTCATCTGGCATTTTTACTTGTTGAAGGGTTCTCTCAGCTTTTTTCGCGGTCGTCATCTACTGCCTCACTGTTTGCACACCGGCGTGGCAATCATGGCGGCGTCCGGTGCTGCAACTGGTTAGAGAATTCAATCCAATCAATTACGATTGAATTTATAGTTGTGTACGAAACCAATTAATTTTATATGAATTAATCCGTTTGCGATATACAACCCAGCGCCAAAGGGCATGCAGGCTAGATGGTCTCAGGTAATGCAGTAAGTAGCGGGGATGGCTGGCTCTGATGTGCGAGAGGCAGCGTTATTTTAAAGGTGGCCCCATGGTCAGTGGGTTCCAGAACGATAAGCCCACCCATTTTATCGATTAGCGTCTTGCAAATAGATAGGCCGAGGCCGAGGCCGCTTGATTTGTTGGAGTGGATGAAGGGCTCAAAGATTTGTGAGCCAAGATGTGCAGGGACACCTGGGCCATTGTCGGAAACTGAGAGGGTTACAAATCGTCCTTCTTCATCAATTGCCCCCTGGATATCGATGCGGGGGTCAGCCACTGGTTTCTCCAAAATGGCGTAAAGGGCATTATCGATCAGATTCCCGAGAACATGCATAAGCGCGGAGTCAGACGCCACAACCTCTACTTCGACGTCCCTCACAGAGAGCGTCACCTGGCTCATACGATCTGCGTTCAGTTTTGCTGCCCGCGCAATTACCTCCACCAATGATATCGGTCTCAGCTCTAAAGATGGCGTTGCGGTAGGGGCAAGGAAATCTCTAAGCTCGCGCACCATTAGCTGAATGCGTTGAAGCCCCTCTGTGGCGTCGGCCAAAGCTTCAACCCGCACGGCATCGTCACTGTGGTTAGCGGCTACACGCGCAGCAGACAGGGCGTAATTCAGAGGGTTCCCAATTTCATGGATGAGTGCGCCGGCAAAGTGGTTGAGTGTTCTCCAGCGCTCTGAGTGGATTAGTTGAGCCTCACTGGCTTTGAGTTCGCAGATTGCCTTTTCGAGTTCGCTGTTTTTGCTTTCCAGCAGCCTTTCGAGGCGAGTGCGTTGCACTAAATTGAAAACTCGCGTGGTGAGTTCTGGGCCAGAAAACGGCTTTGATAAAAAGTCATCAACGCCAAGCTTTAGAGCCTGCTCTTTAACATTGCTCTTTGTGTTCGCTGTGAGAAGTATTACGGGAATTGATCGCAGCTCGTTGCTTGCTTTCAACTCTGTAAGTATGTCGATGCCATCTTTGTCTGGCAGCATGTGGTCGAGAAGCACAGCCGAGGGTTGGCATTCACGTATGGTTTCAACCGCGGATCCCCCGTCGGCAACACGAATAATGTCGTAGCTGCTTTGGAAGAGGTCTACTAGGACTGCAGCGATGTCGTCCTCATCATCAACGATTACGAGTTTCGAGCGGGCGATGACGCCTCTATCCGAACTTTTCATGAGGTCGGCAAGCGATTTACGGAGAGCGATTGCATCAAACGGCTTTCCTAGAAATGCATCGGATCCCGCATCGATCGCCGCCTGTTTTGTCAGTGGATCGTTTTTAGCGGTCAGCATAATGATCGGGACTGTTTGGCCATTCGGCTGGCGCCTGCACCAGGCGACAAACTCCGCACCACTCATTCCAGGAAGCATCTGATCACTGATCACGCAGCTTGGCCTGGTCTGCTCAAACAGCTTCTGGCCCTCGTAGGCGTCAACGGCGATCTGTACCTCGAATTCCGACGCCAACACTGTTCTGATATAGGCGGCCATATCTGGCTCATCATCAACAACGAGACACAATGGCTTATTGCCGGCGCTCACGGCAGATCGTTGTTCGAAGCTGTAGAGACAGTCAACTTCTGCACTTCGGAAGAGGTCAACTCTTTCATCCTCTGTCGAGAAGGTTTCATCGATTAACTGGTTTGTAATAGGGAAGGAGACAGTAAACGTCGCTCCAAAATTGGGTTTGCTGGAAACATCGATGCTTCCGCCATGGGCTGAGACGATCTCTCTAACGAGGGCCAATCCTATGCCTGTTCCGTGGTACCGGCGGGTCTGCGATCCGTCGGCTTGACGGTATCTCTCGAAAATTACTTTGTGGTCTTTCGGGTCAATGCCAATGCCATTATCTTTCACGGTAAGCACCGCCTTGCTCCCTTGCCTGACCAGGGACACGCTGACTTCTCCGTTTTTTGCTGGCGAAAACTTGTAGGCGTTCTGTATGAGGTTAAAGCAGACACGCTCCAGCTGCATTTCACTGCCCATCACGGGAATGACCTCATCACCAATGTTTACTTGGAGTTTCCGCCCACTTTGAGAGTGGAATAGAGCCGAGAGTTGGTCCGCCGTGGATTTAACGACGCGATCAAAGGCTAGTGGTGAGAGTTTCGCGTGCTTTTTGCCGGACTCAAAGCTCATCACTTCAAGAACATCATTCACCAGCTTAATCAATCGGGAGCCATTTCTGACGATTCGCTCGATAACCTCGCGGGAATGCTCGGACAGTTGGTTGCCCTCGTTTTCCAGCAGGTGTTTAGCAGGACCAACGATGACTGTAAGGGGCGTGCGGAGCTCGTGGGAGACGTTAGCAAGGAATTCTGATTTCAGGCGATCCATTTCCTTCAGCTCGGAATTCTTCCGCTGAATTTCCTGCTCTTGGCAAAACGTATAAAAACGCTCTCGCTCTGAAAAGTAAGCAGCAATGTTGGCAACTACACCGGTGAGAAATATGAAGTAAGAGTTATTAATCACGATGCGCCAAGCACCGTCAGGGATTCCGGAGGCTGCGCTTACAGCCAAATAGCTTGCAAGGGTTAAACAGGTGTAGAACAGCGCTTCTTTGAATGAGAGCCCCAACATAAATCCGATGCCGAGCAACACAAGATTGATGCCGGCATAGTAGGTCGAAGTCGCTCCATCAGTCTGATAGATAATGATCACTACCGTTAAAATAACCGATGAAGTGAAGGCTGTTGTGACCAGGAATAGATAGGGCTTCACGGATGGCAAGGTGGTAATGCAGTACATCGCCATAAGAAAAGCGACTTCTGCGACACGCAGGAACGCAAACTGCACAAACTGCTCAGGGTAAACAACGTAATCCAGAGGGATGCCGAGAGTTACGATCACAATCGAGATCAGGCAGCCAATTCGATTGAGGTAAGCTCGATCAGCCAGGTTTTTCTGTTTATAAGCGGGGCGATAATGCTCTAAGTGAGATACATCACCGAAAGCCGGGCTGAACTGCGTGAGGCTACGCGTGAGCGACTTGAGCATTACTTTGGCCCACCCTGGCCATAAAGGATTCAATAGCGGACTGGTATTGAGGCCAGTTTTCAAACATCGGCATGTGCCCACTCCCATCAATGAGCGCCAGACTACTGTTGGGGAATAGATCTGAAAGCTCTTTAGTTCGTTCTAGGGACACATACGGGTCGCGGTTGCCACACATTACCAACACTGGACATTGAATGCTCGGAATGATGTGGCTGAGGTCCATGTTGGCCAAGTCTCTAAAATAGATGCCCATGGATACGCCGCTGATTTTCTGAAGAGCGGGGAAATAGTAGGGCAAGTAGGCTTGAAAGTCGGGTCGATTGATGACGCTTTTGGGCTCTGCCAGTACATCACCAATGAACAGTTTGTGAACGCCCAAAGTTAGGGAGCTGACCCGCAACGTTGGTGAAATCAAAGCTCGGCCTAAACCGCCCAGCTTGTTTGCCATCCATTGAAAAGCAGCGTAGATGCCGCCTTCTTCCTTTCCGGTTACTGCTCCACCTATTGATACGAGACCTCGAACTCGCTCGGGCACCACGGCTGCGGCCGCTATCGCAGCATGCGCGCCTGTTGAGTGTCCTACCAGGATAAACGATGTCGTGGATCCAAGTAGCTGGTTAATTTGTTCAAGTACCGAACTGGCAAGACTCTCAGTGGACAGTTTTGATGAAGGGCTAAGTGAGGCCGATGGATAGTGACCAGGCAAACCAATGACGAAGATTGGGCGGTCGCCGAATACAGATAGATGGGAAGGCCACCAAAAATAAATAGAACAAAGAAGACCATGGATTAATACAACGGGAGTGCCTGGCGCGTTCTCATTGAATGCAAGGCATCTGAAACCATTGATCGCTATTTCCCTTGGGGGCAGAGGCGCCATATCCAAATCTTCCTTTGAAATCCTTTGCGTGTAAAATACTAGATGGCGATTGGTATTTCCGGGCACGGAGCCACAATTCGGGACAACATATCGCTGAAATGGGCACTAGTCAGCAGATTTAACTTTGCTGATGCAGAAAAATGGACGCCTTAAACCGTCCAACACCACAAGGACTGTGCGTGATTCACTGTATTTCAGGGCAACCTGATGTGATCGGTCGTCACCTCCCTGGCGACGACGTCATTTTTCACTCCTATGGCCAACCGCTACCGTCATTTCCGGTCGGCGCGATCCTTATACTGCATGAGCCGCCTTTAGCCTGGCTCAAGAACCCTGCTCAGATCCAAACTTCGACACACCGAATACTGCTCGCGGAAAACCCGTCTGCCGGTGCGATCAAGCTCGCGGTTAATCAGATCGGTGTGGTTCGAATTTCTGATTTGGCCAGCCTCTCAAAAGCCATTAAAGAGTTATTCCGAGACTCCGCGCTTATGGCGGCTCAACGTATGGTGGAGGGGCGTGCCGTATGAGCACCCCTCAGATTAGAGTGGCCTTTGTTGATGACGAACCAAGAACTTTGCGAGCTTTCCAATGGGAGTTTGGTGAGCACTTTCACATTAAGACCTTTCTTGAAGGGAGTGAGTTGCTGACCGCGCTGGACGCCGGTGAACAGTTTGACGTATTGATCAGTGATCAACGCATGCCTGGGATGACTGGCGACGAGGTTTTAAAAGAGGTTAGCAAGCGCTATCCGCCAATACGCAGGCTGGTTATGACGGCCTATGCGGATGTGGGCCCACTTCAAATTTGTGTGAATGAGGCGGGTATTGACGGATACCTTGAAAAGCCTTGGGATCCGGCCGAGGTCCGAGATTTTATAGTAAAGGCATACGGTAGACTTCTGCAGGCGCGAAGCCGAGAGCTGCGGCGTATTGCGGCGGGGAACGATCGCTGGTCATCTATTCAAAAGTCCAGGATCTCAGGCGTTGCACAAATGTGCGAGGCCTTGGGTTTCAATTCCACGGTACAAACTTCTTTTTATCAGGCCTTGGAGCTTTCTGCCTTCTTCAGGCCATTCGATTGGTCTGATTTGCTGCTGATAGATTCGTCATCTGAACAGGAGCTGATCCTCGACTTTCTTTCATCCATCGAATCTTTGATGTTGCTCGGGTCAGAGTTTAACGATCCATGCCGACGCGCGCTTTTTTACTGGTGGATGCTACTCAAAGCATGCCCAGAAGGGCAGGGAAGTAGTTTTTTCAAACAGTGCCACGCGAACGGGACGATATCTCTGTCTTTTGATGCTGGCGCCCCTTTTGGGGACAGCATTTTTGATCCGTGTGGTGATCGGGATCCTAAAACCATACGGCGAAACGCTCTTCTTCTTTTGGTTATCCAGGAGCTCCAACCGCTAGGTGGCAGCCTACTCCTGGTGCCAGACAACGCAAGGTTCAAAGGGGATCTCCTGATGGGGCCCGAATCAGGGAGGGCGACATGGGCTATGTAAGCGTCACTATCGTCTATCCCTTTCGCATACTTGCAGATGCGTTTAGCTCCAGCATCAACAAGCTACCGGACTTTTACGTTTCGAACCAAGTTGAATCGCTGGTGGAACTCTGGGAAAGCGTGGAAGAGACCGATTTAATCCTGGTGGATGCCGATCTTCTCAAACAATCTTGTTTCAGAGACATTCGGAAAATCATGGCTAGCTTTCCCGGCGTACACATAATTGTGATTGGCATAGTGTCGGCGCCTGAAGTGCTGATAATGAAAGGTTGTGCTGGTTACATTGACCTTCATCGAGGATTTGACGAGGCTCTCCACCTGATTACCAGAGTTGGCAGAGGTGCGACCGGGGGTATTTTGTCGAGCTCCAAGTCGTCCAGTGAAAGCACCTTGGATACCCTTTCACAGCGGGAAAGCCAAACCCTAAAACTGATTTGGGATGGCATGACGAATAAGGAAATATGTGACTTTTTGGGAGTGAAACAGCAAACCGTTAGTTCCTATGTGAATCGCCTCTGTGAAAAGCTCGGTGTGGAGTCACGTAACGGGATTTTTCTACTGAGCCACCGGCTGAGAGATAAAACGCTGTAGGTTTTTTAAGGCAGGATTTGCCTGTTTCTTACTACAGACACTTTACAATCCGTAACATAGACTTCTCCAGTATATACGGACATATATTGAAGGAAGCATGAAGATGATTGCACTGACGAAAGGACGCGCAGTATCAACCTCGCTGTTTGTCTGTCTTCGGGACGCGAAGACGGGCGGGTTCACCACCAATTTTTATCAAGCGGTCTCGGTGGATCCCTCGGTATCGTTTAGCACGCCTAACCGAAGTAACGACGTTCTGAATTCGATCGCACTGAATATTCTGGCAATTGCCTTTCCTGGAGAAGAGATAGAGCTCCCAGTTGGACGCTGCTCAACAATTGCTGTGAGCCTCCATCAGTTGTTCGCTGATCAAGTGCTTTCAACCATGCCAGAGGAGGGCGGAAATCTGCCCTGCGAGGTTGTCAAAGATTGGGCTCGCGAAATCAGTTTAAACACGGTGATGGAGCCAACAAAACTAAGCGCTTAGGGCCGTCATTGGGTTGCTCTTCACCGTTTTTGGGTTGCTGCGGGCCGTCATCTGGTTGTGACAAACCTTCTTTGGGTTGTTTCTCTGAGACATTCTTGCGCGGTGTATCGCGTATGGTACACTTCAGAAAGGTTGTCATCGGAGGAACCGCAATAATGAACAGCGCCGCCCCGATCCACCCCGGTATTCATCTGGGACACGAAGTTGAGCGCCATGAATTGAGCAAGCGCCAGACCGCCGAATCGCTCCAAATTGGAAGGATGACTCTTTACCGTCTGATTAAGGGTGAAGCCGATATAACCGTTGATTTGGCGTTGCGCCTGGAAGCGGGTTTCGGGGTTCCAGCGGTGAAATGGCTAGAGATGCAGGCAGATTATGATCGATGGCGAAACGAAAAGACGGGTTCGGATGTTTCCCGAATCCCTCGGTTGGTAGAGCCCGAATCCAAGCCTCAGCAGGAATTAAATATGATTTTCTAATAGGCAAAAGAAAAGGCCCGATCTGGTAAATCGGGCCTTTCAAGAAAAATGGGCACCAAGCTGCAACTTGAGTGCCTGATGTGCGAGCTCCGCGCTAAACGAAGGACCACACGAACAGCCTTCATATTAGCGCGTCATAGCTCCCTTTTGCAAGAAATAAGGGTAGAGAATGACGACAGCACCTCTCTACACGCTCTGTTTGCCCATGGAAAGGGAAATGCAGCGTGGCGACATCACCTAATAAAAGGCCTGAGAACGAGGCGTTTTCGAAGCCAGGCTCCTCTTTATTTCGTGTCTTCAACGAGGCGCCGTACCTTTGTCGATGCTCCGACAATAAAACGGCAGCTTACGTTAAGCCGCGGGCTAATGCGGTTAATTGGCCGTACATGCAGGTCAATCGCAAGAACGTCGTGTCCTGGCTGGTTTTCGATCTAGACCATGATAATCCGATGATTTGGGAGGACGCAGCATTGCCGCCCCCGAATCTGATCGTGCGAAACCCAAAAACCAGCAGTGCCCACCTCTACTACGCGATCACTCCGGTTCTTTCCGGCCCAGGAGCTCGACAGAAGCCGGTTGATTTCATGAAAGCGGTGTATCGCTCCTTGGCACAGAAGTTACGGGCGGATCTCGCATACAGCGGTCCTGTGGCAAAGACGCCAGGCCACCCTTGGTGGGAGACTACTGAGCTTCATAATTTCGAATATTCGCTTGGCGAGCTGCAGCCAGCGAGCGAGCTTGAATATGAGCCGCCCTGGCGAGGTGTTCCAGACCTGGAAACCGTCAGCCATTCTCGACATTGCACGTTGTTCGAACAGGTTCGATTTTATGCCTACGCGATCGTGCGGCAGGAACGCGAACAGGGCTCTGAAAGCTCTTTTATAAAGAGGGTAGAGCAGTACGCACGGAGCAAAAATCGGTTTTCCGGGCGTCACTACAAATCGAGCAAGCTTCGCCAGAGCCAGGTTCGTGCGACGGTAAAGTCAATTACTCGCTGGACCTGGTCAAAGTATTACGGCGCCGCCGATTGCGCTCGTGGCACCATGCTGTTAGACCGCGCAATGCCGCTTCCAGAAAAGCAGCGTTTAGCAGCCAGGTACACGCACAAAGAGCGCGTCAAGAAAACCGAGGAGAAGATTCGCACAGCCGTCACCAATCTCGAAGCTCAGGGAGTTGCACTGACACAGAAGGCAGTTGCAGAAGCTTCAGGACTTTCCCGCCAAACCGTTGCAAAACACAAACACCTACTCACGCCCACCGGCCGCAATGTTGTCGATTTTCTCTCGGAAAAGCAGCGGCTCAACGCCAACAAATCTAATGTTAAAAATGCTGTCTATCAGATAGCTGCTCGGCTTTCGGTTCCTTTGCTTTTTGATCGTGGTTGTTACCTAGTGCCGTCGCGGATTCTTACAATCGAACCTGCTTTAGTAAGTGTGTCTGAAGGGGACAACGGTATGGGCTTGGACACCAGTTAGGTTGTGTTCACGTGGACGGGGCATGTCCAACACCGTTTTACCATTGTGTTAGAAAGTGGGGTAGAAGGGTGTTGTTGCCTGACTTGGTTTCGATTCGGCGCTGCTATGAGAACTGGAACCTGCCTGGTGTGTGTTACAGGCTGAGGAGCGCGGTCTATCCTTCAAACAATAAATGGCTTCTTGCTCTGTACGGTAATTATCCGTACAATTCATGTGTGTCTTTCAAAGGCACGGGAGAAAGAGAGAAATATTGTCTAACACAACAACGGGAGATGCTGAGGAAAACTCTTTTACAGAGCAATTCCCAGCAGATGGAAAAATGCAGCATAAAGTCGCAAGGCTGGACCTACGATTGGATCCAGACATCAAGAACCTTGCGGCGCGGGCTTCTGCTTTAGTGGGCTCGAAAACTTTGAGCGATTTTGTAGTGCAAGCAATTCGCGAAAAAGCCAGTCGAGCAATCGAGGAAGCAGAAGTTGTGCGGTTGAACAGCGAGGCCTTTGCTGCCTTTAAGGCGACATGCGAGTCACCAGAGACAGCAAATGAAGCGTTGTCAGCAGCCATGCGCCGCCGACATAAACGGAAACAGGAAAGTGCTTTTTATAGAAGAACTGAACAAGAAACTTCACGACCGTAAAGCGTTTGATTGTGGGCTTGCTGACGTCAATGAATTCCTGAAAAAGCGGGCGAGTCGGCAAGCCCAGCAATCCATCAATCGAACCTGGGTGGCACTCGATGATGAAATGGTGGATCGCCATCCAGCGCCAATAGTTGGGTTTTACACTCTAACCAGTTGTACGGTGGCTCATACAGACATCCAGGGGAACTACCCCCACTATCCATTACCCGCTTTTAAGTTAGCCTGGTTCGGTGTTCATAATGAATATCAGGGCACGCCAATGCGCGTTGGTGAAGAACTGCTAGTGGAGGCACTGCTTCAGTCCTGGGAGCTTTTTACCCACACTCAGCTAGGTGTTGCCGTAGTCGTTGACCCGTTAACCCAGAAAAGTGAAGACTTTTTCCGGAAATATGATTTTCAGGAAATTGGGCGCTCGTTCCATGGTCAAGAAACTCTCTATTTGCCGATGAGAAAAATCCGGCAGATGATTGAAGCGGATCTGCTCCTGGGGGCTGAGGAAAAATTCGGCTCCAGAACGAAAGCTGAGCGTTGGTTTGATACACCTGATTCACTGTTCGGTGGCCTGTCGCCCCGAAAGATGATTGATGTCGTCGGTGGCGTCGGCATTCTGGAAGATGCGATCTATGAGAGCTGAAGGCGGCGCCTCAGCTCTGATTCTTATTTACAGATCAGTTTCAGCTTCCAGAGCTGTTTTTACGCTATCGGGGGAAATGACATGCTCAGCGTCTGGATCAAGTTTCGAAACCAGGTTGTGTACCAGTTTCCCCCCCCCTCTTGGCCACGTGATCTCCTGTGTCACAGACGACATGGCCCGTGTACCAGCCAGCGATAGCAGTTGCCAGAGCCATTGAGCCAGTACCTTTCGTGCAGGCCGCCGTCGTATTGAAAAAGGTCGTAACGAGTCGGAAGTTGTTCGATTGGGCCTTGGTACTTTCTCGATTCCCGACAAAGTTCTTTAAAACAGTAAGTTAGATCTGCTGAACCCATGCCTGGTTCAGTCTGCCTGCAACTGTCCGGTTTTTAAACAAAAGCGAACATTCAGATTTGGTTCTCAGTGTCTATTTGCGAGCTTTCCTGACTTGCGGAGATCGACGACAGTTGTCAACAAACTTCGTCGACGGAACTTTACAGGGCTTACAAGTCATATGAAATTTATGAAATAGTGGAACAAGGCGATCTTGGATAAGCGAATCAGGAAAAAGAAAAGCGGTATTTTTTTGACTCAGAATCAGGCTTCACGCCAAAGTATAGGATACAAGTAATGATCGCGTAAGGCGGACGCCCCTGACGAGAGCCGCTTCACTTTGCATTATGCGGAAGTAGAGAGCAGAAATGAGAAGAGAGATTAACTCTGCGGAGCTGGGCTTTTTCTATAGAGCTACGGGTGAGGCTATCTGGCAACTGCAATATGTCGAAGATTCTCTCTGCAAGTTCTACATTATTATCTGCATTCACTTTGGTTGCGATGGGATCACCAGAGAAAATGCCGAAATGAACCAGAAAAAAGTTAGTCGGAAAACCTTGGGCCAGCTTATCGGTTTGCTGGAGCGAACTGGGCGTGTCCAAAACTCAATGCTCTCCGATCTCAAAGAATTCAACTCGTTAAGAAAATGGGTTGTTCATAATTCGATGAGGGAGAATGGACAGGATTTGTATACAGATCATGGCAGGGACGAGTTTGCTAAAAAATTACTAGTTTTCCGTAATATGGCCAAATCGATTCACAATGGCATTTCGGATAGTTTGATGCATTTGGTCACGACGGCCGGACACGCAACCGAAGAACAAATCATTCGAAAGGCCAACTCTGAAATAGACAGGTTGAAAGGAAAAGCATAAGCAAAACGTTATGCTATCCCGTTGCCCACGAAGAGTAGACGACTAAAGTGATTGATTAGTGACAACCCTATCCGCTATCCACAAGCTACTGGAAGATGCTGGTCATCGTGGTGAGTTGATCTCTTGTATTCTTTCCTTTGAGAGTCGTATTCGTAGGCGGGAATGCGGCCCTATGTTATGCAAACTTCATAATTCAGGAAAAATATCGCTGGTTTCAGATGACACTCTGGCCGCTATTGAGGCCCTCTCTCACAATGATTATTGGTCGATTGTACATGTGTTTGACCAGGCGATCCCCGAACTAGATTGTTCGTATCAAGAGATACTGAACTTGGTCCACACCCTTGTAAGTAAAGCGGGATCAGACGGCGCAGCAGGCTTACCAAATACTTCACTGGTTAGATGGTGTGAAACTAATCCTGAAAAGGCCAAGCTGATCGTCGAGGAGGCTAAATCTTGCGACGAATTGTGTCTTTCACATTGTGTATTTGCAATCCAAGGCCTTGGGAGCACAGCGCTTGCTTTCGAGTTGCTGGAGCACCCAAACAAAAGCGTTGTCGCGGTGGGGCTGGGTGCTCTTGGGAGGCTTGATATAGACAACGAAGTAGTTGCAAAGCGCGTCATAGACGAATGCTGCCAAGCCATAAAACTGAATTTCGATCAAAACGTCAGGTCTTCCGCTATCGAAACCGCTTTCATAACATGGGAAAAGCTTGATCCGGCGGAATCATACCGGCAACAAGAGTTCCTTGAAGCTGTTATCAATGCAAACGAGGGTGACGAGTTAGTTCAGATATCAGCTGCTCTGTTTTATCACCCAAAAGGCTTGGCAGCAGAGAGCATTGATCAAATTTTGGGGGCTCTCGCTGGAGAGGTTTCGAATCCCCGTGCAATCCTTCATTGGCTGGATCACGTTTTACATTCCAAGAGAAGAGACTGCGATCTTGCTAAAGTAATAGATATCCTCGCTGCGCAAATCCCGAAGCTGGAGGAATCAATTGAGCCGAACATGCTTTACAACTTTTCTCAATGGATTTGGGAGGATCCAGGCAATTCGGCTCAGCTTTTTTCCAGTTGGCTTAATAGTGGTCAGTATGAGTTATGCGCATTTCTCGCGAGTATGGTTGGAGAAGGCGGCAAGAAAAACACAACTGTTGACATTCCTAGTGCGATTTTACCGAGTGAATTGGTCGATCAGCTTTTCATGGCACGGAAGTGCGTTGGTTTTCTATGGTTTCATGAGGTAACAGCCGCCTCAATTCTATTGAGTATCGTGAGAAACGGAAAAAAGACCGCGCGAGAAGAGGCAGAGAAACTATTATATGACCCGCTATTGCTTAGCTACAGTGGTGATCTTCGAGATTTCCTTGAAGAACAGGTGAAAAACCCATCACAGCGGGTCTCTGACTGCATTGCGCGCCTCATAAAACGTCATGACGCTTATCTTGCGGGTCTTGAACAAACAGAACACCTGGTCGAATTTCTTCCTACAATTGCGCAGCGCCGTGCCGCAGCGATGAAGGATCGTGAGCGCAATAAGGATATCCAAAAACAAGCACACAGGATGTCAATATTCTCCCAATTGATTTCCCACCAAACGCTTCTTTACGGCAAGAAAACGCTTTCCATAATTCAGGGAGAAGGAGGAAAGAAACTTCCCAACATAACGCCATTATCAGAGATCTCTTACAGCGCTGAATTACCCAGGCTTTCCGTAATCGACCCTGTAGGTTTTCAGGAAATGCTCATGGCTTTCCGAGTTGAGCGAAAGGTTTCGCAATGAAGATAATTTTGAAAGAGTACCTCGCGTCGCTTAGGGAGCGCGGCGATTTAGATAAATCGGTTTTGCCCAATTTACTTTCTGAAATTGGACTGCGCGTACTGAATACGCCAATGATAGGGACGAGGCAGAACGGTGTAGATATAGCAGCGGTTGGAAAGATAAAAGGCGAGGATAAACAGAGATATCTATATCTATTCTGTATCAAAGCGGGAAACATTTCGCGTAGCGATTGGTCAACTGGAATTCAGGCTGTCCGTCCAGAACTGGATGAGATCAGAGACGTTTATCTAAGGAGCAACATAGCGCGAGAGTACGCAGACCTTCCGATCAAGATTTGCCTGTGCTGCGGAGGAGAGCTGGAGGAAACAGCTCTTATGAATTGGGCGGGATACACTGATCGGTACACGACGGAAAAAGTCAGCTACGAAGAGTGGAATGGAGATCGACTAGCTGACCTCATGATGCGATCTCTCCTAGCCCGTGAGCTTTTGGATGAGGACCCGAGGCGGAACTTTCAAAAGGCTGTGGCAATGGTCAATGAACCTAATGCTTGTTACGAGTACGCGCGCGCCTTTCTCGGAAATCTCCTGTCAGAAGAGCATTGCACTGACAAAGACCAACTTCTCAGGTTACGCCAATCCTTTATCTGTTTGCACGCAGTGATAGCTTGGGCGATTGAGGCTGAAAACCTGGAGAGCACTTACAAGGTTTCCGAGCTTGGCATGCTGTTTTGCTGGAATACAATTCGAAAGAGAAAACAAAAGAAAAGGCCGACTAAGCATGACGAGTCCTTGATGTTCGTTTTGGATCAGTTCCTGAAACTGTACCTCACAGCATCGGAGATGTACTTTCAGAAAACGGCATACACCCATGGTCGGACACCGCACGCACTATCTGTAGCTGTGCGATCAAGGGAGTCTGTTGATGTTAATCTGGCGATGTTTGAACTCTTGGGTAGATTGGCAATGCGCGGTATTTGGACCGATCTTTTCTCTAGGGGTTTACCGGAGGCCGACCCGGATTTTTCGAAATCTTTAGCAGAGAGCACTAAACACACGCTGGATACGATGGTGTCCGTTATCAATTCTAATCCGACTCTCAGTTCGCCAATTCGAGATGATCACATGATTGAGATTGCATTAGTCATGTATCTTGCTCAGCTAACCCAGTCAGAGTCTCGTTTCCTACCTTGGCTAAAATCCATCTCCTACCGAACAACTTTTGCTCTTATCATAAACTCCCAGTATCCAACATGTCTGAGGGACTATGCCGACCTTCTGGCACACCCAGAAAATTCAGATCAATCGTACCTTGATGAAGCATGTGTGGGGAGTATTTTATATCCCTATGTCTATTTCTGGATGCAGTACATGGCCAATGAGAAAGAGACAACGGAGTTCACAGAACGGCTAAAGAAAAAGATACCGAACTGCACCCATCAGGCATGGTTTCCGGATGAAGACTCTGATGATCTTATTTGGTGTGGCGAGACATATCATGGAATTTGTGTGACCGATGTGTCACCTCATGATGGCCATGAAGCATTGGTGGATACACTAAATAAAGCTATTGAGACTTGTACGGCGATAAGTGAAATTAGCGCAATTAAGGCTGGCCTAGTCCCCTTGTTTTTGACTGCGTGTAGACACTACCGATTGCCCATACCTCCAAATTTTTGGCTTTTAGAAAGGTAGGAAAAAGGAACGATGCTTCGTTGGCCCGGTTTAATGCCTGGGCATTTCAAAAGCTTTCCTGTTAGCCAAGATATACATAAATGCGAAACAAGGTGCTGCATACCGATCAATTACTCGCTGCGCTCATAATGATGGTGAT
>NZ_LSMM01000050.1:0-44396 GCF_001566815.1 Marinobacter sp. Hex_13 | reverse complement strand
GGGCTGTATCGTGACCCAGCGAGAGGTGGGCATCGATACCGATAGCTTTGAAGTGGCTCTGAAGAACACCCTGCGCCAGGCACCGGACGTGATCCTCATCGGTGAGGTGCGTACCCGCCAGACCATGGAATACTCTGTGCAGTTTGCTGAAACCGGCCACCTGTGCCTCGCTACCCTGCACGCCAACAACGCCAACCAGGCGCTGGACCGGATTATCCAGTTCTTCCCGCCGGAACAGCACAACCAGATCTGGATGGACCTGTCCCTGAACCTCAAGGCCATCGTCGCTCAACAGTTGATCCCGACGCCGGACGGGCAGGGCCGCAAAGCCGTCATTGAAGTGTTGATCAACACACCGTTGGTCGCGGACCTGATTCGAAAAGGCGAAGTGCACCGACTTAAGGAACTGATGTCCAAGTCCAACGAGAGCGGCATGCGCACCTTTGATCAGGCGCTTTATGAACTCTATGCCGAAGGCTCCATCACTTATGAGGATGCCCTCGCGCACGCGGATTCAGCCAACGACCTGCGCCTGATGATCAAGCTGGGTGCCGATTCCCAGGGCGCTGACAAGCTGGCTTCCAGTGTCGACAAGTTGTCGATCCAGGACGATTGATCGAGGATTAGACTAAAGTAGTAAACAATTAGGGTTCTGAATCAGTAGGGATGGCATTTGAGGCCATTGGCCCGTGATGCGTATACTCCGCTCCGACGATCATCCAGGGGGATTTATGCGCAAAAACAAAGTATTGCCCGGCTCTGTTATCCGAATCGCGACGGTATCGGCGTTGGTGGCACCCGCCGCAGCGCTGGCCGGTGGTTTTTCACTCAATGAGCAAAGTGCCAGTGCCATGGGCGTTGCTAACGCCGGCACCGCAGCCAATCCGGAAAATGCCACTACGGTTTTCTTCAATCCGGCCGGCATGAGCCAGCTTTCCGGCACCAATATGTCGTTTGGTGCCGCCGTTCTGGATATTGATGCCGAGCTCAAGGAAGGCACTGGCAGTGCCGTTCGCGATGACGGCCGTCCCGTCGCCGGTGGAAACGGTGGTGATATCGCCGACCCGGCCGTCCTTCCCAATTTTTACATGACCCACGAAATCAACGACTGGCTGGACGTGGGCTTCGGTCTGCACGCCCCCTATGGCCTTGCGGCGGATTACGAGGATGACTTCAAGGGGCGCTTTTTCGCGGACAAGACCGAGCTGACCGCCATTGCATTCAGCCCGTCCATTGCCGTTAACGACGGTAATGGATTCTCCATGGGTGCTGGCGTCAATGTGATCTACGCCGAAGGCCGGCTGACCAAGTTCCAGGACTACAGTGGTACGGAAGCCCGCTTCGGGTTGCCCCCGGGGACCCTGGAAGACGGTTACGCGGATATCGAAGGCAGTGACGTGGCGCTCACCTTCGCCTTTGGCTTGCTTTGGGAAATGTCGGAGCGAACACAGTTTGGTATATCCGCCCAGACCGGAACAGAACTGGAGCTGGATGGCGACGCGGAAGTTCGTAACTATCCGCAGGGTAGCCTTAGCGGTGGTGGCCTGACGTTCAGCCAGTCCACGGTCACTGAACGGGTGACTGTCCCGCTGGATATTCCCGAGAGCATTACCTTCGGTGCCCGTCACCAATTGACCGATACCGTAACACTGCTGGCAGGTGCGACCTGGGCCAAGTGGAGCCGGTTTGAGGCATTGGATGTGGTCAGCCGTGAGGACAATGGCCCAATTTCTTCTCAGGCAGGGCCCGGTCTTGGTGATGAGCGCCTGGTGACGCACGTTTCGGAAAACTGGAAAGACACCTGGCAGGCCAATGTCGGCGCCATCTGGCAGGCGACCCCGGAGTGGGCATTCAAGGCTGGCTATGCCTGGGATGAGTCGCCGGTGAACGACGATTTCCGTACGGCTCGAATCCCGTCAGGGGATCGCGATTGGGTCACGCTGGGCGCACAGTACGCCGACGCCCGTTCAGGCTGGACGGTAGACGTGGCCGCCGGGGTGTTGCTGTTCGACGACGAAGAGGTGAACGAACAGAACTATGACGTCAACGACGAGCCCATGCCCGGGGCGGCTCGCTACCGTGGTACCTACGAGCTTGATGCCTGGAGTGCGGGGGTACAGGTCAGCAAGCAGTTTTAAGTGATACCTTGAGGGGCGTACGACGCCCCTCAACCAATAACCTGCCCACGATAGATAACCTTCTTCTTTCTCGTCCTTTCTGCTTCCGTTTCGGAAGCACTACTGTCGCCCCTAGACGTTTCCTCGGCAATTTCCTGTCCGCGATACATTCGCTTCGCATTGTCGGTCTCGTCGTGCAGGTCCAGGTGAGGGATCTGGGGTCTGAGTATTTCCCAGGTGTGGATGAGGTGGGCTGAGCGGGTTTTGCTGGCATAGTCCGCTAGATGCCGTTCCAGGTGCTCTTCCGTGAGGTGCAGCTTTACCCCGAACTCAGACTGAATTAAGCGGCGACACTGGTGAACCAGTTTCAGTAAGCCAGGGTTCATAAGCCAACTGCGCTCGGAAGCCAGAAAAGTCATGGTGAGTGCCTCGGGTAGAAAAGTGTCACAACATGGCCCCGGTATTCACTCATGCGAATGCGGGGCCGACCCTCACAAGGCTTGCGAATTTCGTGCCGTTTTCGGCTGTCGAGCCCAGCGCCGTCGTTGCTGGGAGCATACTGGTGAGACTGCAAAAAGAATGGTGTGTTTTGGGGCGAAACCACCTTGTTCGCCCCAAAACGGAACCTGGGCGAGAGGGTTCAGTGGGCTTCGTCCCAGTTATTACCGACTCCGGCCTCCACCAGTAAGGGTACATCCAGCGATGCCGCAGCAGACATCCGCTTCTCAAGGCCTTCGCGAATCTTGTCCACGGCGGATTCACGCACTTCCAGAATCAGTTCGTCGTGAACCTGCAGGATCATTCGGGCATCGTCCTGGTGATGTTCCTGTAGCCAGTCCTCAACGCTGACCATGGCCCGCTTGATAATGTCCGCGGCAGTCCCCTGCATGGGGGCATTGATGGCCGTACGCTCGGCGGCTTGTTGCAGCTGCTTGTTGCGGGCGTTGATTTCCGGCAGGTACAGGCGACGGCCGTAGAGCGTTTCCACGTATCCGTCGTCGTGGGCCTGTTTGCGAATACTGTCCATGTATTTCAGCACGCCGGGATAGCGCTCGAAATAGCGGTCAATATACTCCTGTGCTTGGTTGCGGCCCACATCCAACTGGCGGCCAAGGCCAAAGGCGGACATGCCATAAATGAGTCCGAAGTTGATGGCCTTGGCGCTGCGGCGCTGGTCGCCGGAGACGTCGTCGACGGCCACGCCAAAGACTTCGGCAGCCGTCGCCCGGTGAATGTCCTCGCCCTTTTCGAACGCCTTGAGCAGTCCCTTGTCGCCCGACAGGTGCGCCATGATGCGCAGTTCAATCTGGGAGTAGTCCGCCGCCATCAGCTTGTAGCCCTCCGGGGCCACGAAAGCCTGGCGAATGCGCCGGCCCTGTTCGCTGCGGATGGGAATGTTCTGCAGGTTCGGCTCCGAGGACGACAGCCGGCCGGTGGCCGTTACCGCCTGGTGATAGGAGGTGTGAATCCGGCCAGTGCGATGGTGAATCAATTCCGGCAAGGTGTCGGTGTAGGTGGATTTCAGCTTGCTCAGGCTGCGGTGCTCAAGGATCAATCGGGGCAGGGTATGCTCGTGGGCCAGTTCCTGCAGCACCGGTTCCGCCGTGGAGGGCGCGCCTTTCGGGGTTTTCTTTACCACCGGCAGCCCCATTTTGTCGTAGAAAATAGCCTGTAGTTGCTTGGGAGAGCCCAGATTGAAGCTTTCGCCGGCTTCCTCGTGGGCTTCCTTCTCAAGCTCCGCCATACGCTCTGCCAGTTCCTGGCTGTGCTTGCGCAGCGTGCTGGCGCTGATCATTGCACCTCGTTGCTCCATACGGGACAGTACGGGCACCAGTGGCAG
Organism: Marinobacter sp. Hex_13; assembly: GCF_001566815.1. Classification (NCBI taxonomy): domain Bacteria; kingdom Pseudomonadati; phylum Pseudomonadota; class Gammaproteobacteria; order Pseudomonadales; family Marinobacteraceae; genus Marinobacter; species Marinobacter sp. Hex_13. Next base: position 40,439 of record NZ_LSMM01000050.1, on the reverse strand, counting down.
GTCGATGTTTTCATAGACGTCCCGCAGCCGGCCGGTTTTCTCCAGTTGCGGTCGCAGCGCCTGGTGCAGTCGAAGGGTGATATCGGCGTCTTCTGCCGCGTAGGGGCCAGCCTGCTCCAGATCAATCTGGTTGAAGGTCAGTTGCTTGGCGCCTTTGCCGGCGATGGATTCGAAAGTGATGGTCTGCTCGCCCAAGTATTGCCTGGCCAGCGAGTCCATGTCGTGACGAGACCCTACGGAATTGAGTACGTAGGACTCCAGCATGGTGTCTTCCGCAATGCCTTCCAGGTGGATGCCGTGGTTGGCCAGCACGTTCTTGTCGTATTTGAGGTTCTGGCCGAGCTTGGCTTTCTTCGGGTCTTCCAGCAGTGGTTTCAACTGGTTCAGCACTGTTTCCCGGTCCAGTTGTTCCGGGGCGCCCATATAATCGTGGCCAAATGGCACGTAGGCAGCCTCGCCGGGCTCAATGGCAAAGGACACACCAACGACATCGGCGTCCATATAACGCAGGCTGGTGGTCTCGGTATCAAAGGCGAACAGCGGTGCCTTGTTGAGGCGATCAATCCAGGTATCCAGCTCTGCCTGATCGGTCACTATTGTGTATGTTTTCTCTTTGCTGGCCGGATTGGTGCTGTTGTCGACGGCATCGTCCGCGCTTTTTTCATCGGCTGAGTCGCTGTTTTCGAGCTCGGCAATCCAGGATCGAAGCTCATATTCCCGGAACAGTTCCAGCAACTGACCGTCGTCCTGGGTCCTCAGCTTGAGGTCTTCCAGCCCGAACTCAAGATCCACGTCGGTTTTGATGGTGGCCAGTTGGCGACTGAGCGGCAGGGTTTCGGTGGCTTCCCGAAGGTATTCGCCAATTTTGCCTTTGACCTCATCCGAGTGCTCGATGATGTTATCCAGGTTGTCCCACGCCTGTAGCCATTTAACGGCGGTTTTCGGGCCGCACTTGTTGACTCCGGGAATGTTGTCCACCTTGTCGCCCACCAGCGCCAGGTAGTCCACGATCTGCTCCGGGCCAATGCCGAATTTTTCGACCACGCCATCGCGGTCCATGCGGGTATCCGTCATGGTGTTGATCAGGGTGACGTGATCGCTCACCAGCTGCGCCATGTCCTTGTCGCCGGTCGACACCACCACATCAATGCCCTTGCTGGTGGCTTCATGGGCCAGGGTGCCGATGACATCGTCGGCTTCCACGCCACTGACGATCAACAAGGGCAGGCCCATGGCCCGAACCATGTCGTGGATTGGCTGGATCTGCATGGCCAGGTCATCCGGCATAGGCGGGCGGGTGGCCTTGTAGTCTTCGTACAGGTCGTTGCGAAAGGTCTTACCCTTGGCGTCGAACACCACCACCATTTTTGAGCCTGGAAAATCCTGTTCCAGCTTCCGGATCATGCTGATAACGCCCTTTATGGCGCCCGTGGGGTGGCTCTTGCTGGTCATCAGTGGCGGCAGGGCATGATAGGCGCGGAAGAGGTAGGAGGAGCCATCTACAAGAACTACCGGCGGAGTCTGCTGCTGTGTCATATCAAAACGGATCCGGATTCTGATTGAAGCGTTGATAGGCTTGTGCAACTCTGACATAAACGGGGTGCATTTCCCGTGTGTCAGCGTGATTATGCACGTCTCTAAACAGAACCGAAGAGTACCATGAAAATGAAACGTATCGCTTGCTCGGGTCTTGTGTTGGGTGTGCTCTGCGGGCCTTCAATGGCCCAGGAGGATGTCGATGTTGTACAGACACCCAGGGAGCCCCTGGTGGTGTCTGATTATCAGCCATCCGCTGACGGGGCGCAGATCGTGATTCGCCCGGGTGAGAACGAGGTGTTCTACGAATACCGGGTGAATGGTCAATTGGTGGAGATCAAAGTAGTGCCGGAAGTCGGTCCCGAATACTACCTGGTACCAGCAGATGGTGGTGGCTGGATTCGTGAGAGCGAGACCGACATGCTGGTGCCCAGTTGGGTCATCTTCAGGTGGTAAATTTCTCGGATGCTACTCAGATCAGGTCGACGGTAACTGCGTCGGAGCGCTTGCTTTCCAGCCCGCTGTCGTCGAGGGCGGTAATGCTGAATTCATAGGCACCCGGCGGAAAATCCTCAAGCTGGTAGCGAGTGTCTTCGTCACCGGAAAGTGATATGACCTCGAAACTGTCTCTGTGCCGCAGGCGATAATAAATGCGATAGCCGCTGATGTCGCTGGCATAGAGGCGTGAGCCGTCTTCCCGGGTGAGCGGAGCGTCCCAGCGTAGTGTGGGAGGGGTGATCGACTCCTCGTCGGCCGGAACTCCAGTGTTGGATGTCTCTTCCTGTACCGGTTCAGGCTGCCCGAGGGTGTCCCGAATGGACGAAACGGCATCTCCCAGCCTTTGTTCAGATGCTTCGTTGGCTTGGCTTGAAGCGGCCCTTGATGCCCCGGAGTCTTCCTGGCATCCGGCCATGATGGCCAGCGCCATTCCGGCAACGACCATTTTCCAAAGCTGCCGATGGCCCGCAGCGTTCTGGCTGAGTCTTATACCTGGCATGGTGTTTCTCGCAATCCGTTTGTCAGCGCGTTATTGGTGCTGTTGTTACTGTAATGGGATACGTCAGAAGCGAGGCCTGAATAAAACGGGGAGACGGGCTTTCTCATTTCGAGGCGCAGAGCATGCCGAATCTTTAAAAAATCATCAAGTGAACTATCCGTAAATTCCGAGACGATCCTGTTCCCCCGTTGACAGATGGCGAATAGGGGGTGGTTTTAGTATGAACATTCTAATTTTTGACCGTAACCTTCGACATGTGATCAGAAGTCGGCATCGGTTTGCCGGCGATAACGATGCAGATTTTCAAACCACGCATCCACAATCTTAGGAGATTCATCATGGGTAAACTCAGGACCTATCAGGAACAGCTTCAGGACATCGTAGAGAAGGGCATCAACGCAGCTGAAGAGCAGCAGAAGAAGCTGGCTTCCAAGCCGTTCGAGTACGCTGAAAAGCTGGAAACCGAAGCCCGCGAGTACAGCGTAAAGACCCTGCGCACTCGTTACTATGGCTACAGTGAAAACCTGTTCGAGCAACTGCGCAGCCTGAACACCCGTTTCGGCAGCTTTGCGGCTGACCTGGTTGCCAAGCTGGAAAAAGAAGCGGCTGAAGGTGCAGATACCGTTGCCGACGCAGCGGACGAAGTGACCAGCGTCGCCCAGTCAACCAAGGCTACTGCGCAGGCCAAGAAGCCGGCTGCACGCAAAACCACAGCTCGCAAAAGCACCAGCACTGCCAAGAAGAGCCCCGCTACTGCCTGAACGGCAACCGGAGTTCTTTGAAGCATAAAAAAAGGTCACCGTGAGGTGACCTTTTTTGTGCCTGATTGTTCGAGTCGTGTGGTTTATTATTCTTCCAGGTCGTCCGGGTCCAGCGGAAGCGTTCTTTCCTCGCCTGTAATCTCTTCCAGCCGTTCGATATCGGCTTCGAAACGTTCCCGCAGGGCTTTTATATTGGCGTTCTGCGAGTTGATTTCCCGTTCGATGTCACGAATCTGGGCTTCCAGTCGCCGTATTTTTTCCAGTGTCGCTTCGGGGATGTCGCGACCGGATCGCTCCAGGTCTGCAGCCCGGCTCTGTTCGCTGTCCAGTTGGCTGACGATCACCGAAATGTTGCCTCGCTTGAGCTGATTCAGCCCCTGCAGCTCACGTATTTTGCGGTGCATGGCGCGCACGGCTTCGTCTGGGTGGCTGTAGCGCTCCAGAAGCTTGCGATCGAGCTCCCGCTGTCGTTCCGCTTCGGCCTGGCGTTTTTCCTCGGCTTCCCTGGCGGCAATTTCCTCTTCGGTGGGTTCCGGATCGATCGTTTCAATTACCCGACCGTTCTTGCTGAGAATGTCGTAGCCCCGTCTGGATGCTTCCTGGGGGATGGTACTGCTAATGACAATCTGGCCGTTTTCATCGGTATAACGATACATCCTTGCCTCTACGATAGAGGCAGACATCAGCGCAGCCGCAGCAGATACAGCGATTGAAAACCTGGTCAGACGATTCATGGTGAGAGACTGGCGCTCCGCTTGAAACAATGTATGTCAGGAAGCATACCAAAAGCTGAACGATAAACCATGCCCGGATTCAGACTCCGTACTCGTCCCGATATGCGGCGACTTTGTCAGCATGTTCTGAAAAGCCGGGCCTGCTTTGCAGGTAGGCAAGCACCTGCTCTAGCTTGATAATACTGACCACAGGAATGCCGAACTCCTCTTTGACTTCCTGGATGGCGGAGAGTTCGCCAGCGCCTCGCTCCTGGCGATCCAGGGCAATGAGTACGCCTGCAGGCTCCGCCCCTGAGGTGCGGATCAGCTCCATGGATTCCCGGATAGCCGTGCCAGCGGTAATAACGTCATCAACAATCAGAACCTTGCCTTCCAGGGGGGCGCCCACGATATTGCCACCCTCGCCGTGATCCTTTTTTTCTTTTCGGTTGAAGGCGAATGGTTTGTTGTTACCCTCGGCGGCCAGGGCCATGGCGGTGACCGTCGCCAACGGTATGCCCTTATAGGCAGGCCCGAAAATAATGTCATAATCCAGCCCACTACGCTGGAGTGCTGCGGCATAGGCCTTGCTTAACTCAAGCAGATCCTCCCCGGTATTGAACAACCCCGCATTGAAGAAATAGGGGCTGGTGCGGCCGGATTTAAGCGTAAATTCTCCGAAACGGAGTACGTTACGGCGGATGGCGAACTCAATGAACTGTTGCTGATAGTCGTGCATGACAGGGCTTCTGGCGGGTTTGGATCTTTAATTAACGCGTAAAACCGGTATCATACACACAAACCGAATCAGGGAACACGTATGCGGGTAGTTACAATCAGCGTCAACGGTCTGGCCCAGGCTGTTGAAAAAGGTTTCTTTGAATGGCTAGCCAGGCAGGACGCTGACGTGGTTTGCGTTCAGGACCACCGCATGCGGGCTTACGAGGTCGAGGATTTTAACCTGATCCCGGACGGCTATGAGGCCTACTTTATTGATGGCGAGCGTAACGAGGATGGGGGCGTTGGTATCTATACCCGCCATTTCCCGAAGGCCATTATGTACGGTTTCGCCAATGAGCAGGCAGATCGCGAAGGCCGTTTCATTCAGGCGGACTTTGACAAGGTATCTGTCGCCTGCGTTCTCTCTCCCTGCGCACTTGGCCGCGAAGAAGAATTGATTGGCGAGGACGACCTGACGGTTCTGGATCACAAGGACGACTTCATGGAAGCCTTTGGCCTCCATATGCAGAAAACCCTGCGCAAGCGCCGTCAGTTTATTTTCTGCGCCAACCTGCAAACCGCCCATCATGTAACTGACGCCAGCCCGCTGTACCACAAACTGGATTTTTCCGGCTTCCTGCCCCATGAGCGGGCATGGCTGGACCGTTTGTTTGATGAAATGGGCTGTGTTGATGCATTCCGCGATATCAACAAGCAGAGTAACCAGTACACCTGGTGGCCAGAGCAGGCTGAAGGGTCCCGCAAGAGCGCTGGTATTCGGGTGGATTATCAGCTTCTGACGCCGGGTATCCGCAAGACCATTCAGGATGGCTGGATTGACGACAGTACCCGTTTCTCCGATCACGCGCCGGTGATCATGGATTACGACATCGGAATCGGTTTCTGATCCGAGCTAGTCCAGAGTAGAGGGGTATCGGAAAGTAAGCGGGTTCGGAAAGGATCTCTTTTCCGGAACGTCTCCGGCCAGGGAAGGCCGGAGTCGAGCGCGCAGGGATGTGCTTGTAGCGTGTCCGGAAATTAGAGATCCTCTCCGGACACGCGAAAAGGCTGCACCTTAGTCGGCCAGAGCCGCCTTCTGCGCCTCAAACAACTGGCCAATACCCAGTTTCGCCAGCTTCAACATGCCGTCCAGTTCTTCCTGTTCAAACGGCGCACCCTCGGCAGTTCCCTGAATTTCAATGAAACCACCTTGATCCGTCATGATCACATTCATATCGGTTTCGGCTTCGGAATCCTCCGGGTAATCCAGGTCCAATACCGGTGTGCCTTTGTAAACGCCCACAGAAAACGCTGCAATCATCTGCTTCAGCGGCGATTTTTTCAGCCGGCCTTCTTTCACCAGATGATTCAGCGCATCCACAAGCGCCACGCAGCCACCGGTAATTGCAGCGGTGCGGGTGCCACCGTCGGCCTGGATGACGTCACAGTCGATGGTGATGGAATGCTCGCCAAGAGCGCTCAGATCAACCGCTGCACGCAATGAACGGCCGATCAGTCGCTGGATTTCCACGGTGCGGCCGCCCTGCTTGCCGCGAGCAGCTTCCCGCCCCATACGGCTGCCGGTAGAGCGGGGCAGCATGCCATACTCGGCGGTTATCCAGCCTTTGCCTTCGCCCCGCAGGAAAGGGGGGACCTTGTTTTCAACAGAGGCGGTGCAGATCACCTTGGTGTCGCCAAATTCCACCAGCACGGAACCCTCGGCGTGGCGGGTGTAGTGACGGGTGATGCGAATGTCTCTGGATTGTTCCGGCGTTCTTCCGCTCGGTCTCATAATTGTTCCTGGTATCAGTGGTGAGTGTCCGGGGTGAATCCCCGGTCGATTGCAAAGTCGAAAGATTGCGGAGTATAACACGCAGTCTGTGGCGTCTGTTCGATGTTGGAGCGGCCAGCCTGCTAAACTTGAAATCTGCTTCTTCGCAAACGTGGAGTCACCATGATCAGAAGTATGACGGCCTTCGCCCGCCAGGATACCCAGGAAGACTGGGGAACGCTCACCTGTGAAATTCGCACGGTTAACCACCGGTACCTGGAGCCGTCCTTTCGCTTGCCCGAAGCGCTCCGGGAGCTGGAGAACAGTTTCCGTGAGCAACTGCGCAAGCAATTGCGGCGCGGCAAGGTAGACGTGGCCATTCGTCTTCAGGCCAATGAATCGGCAACCCAGGGCTTCGAGATCGACGAAGATGTGGCAAACGCTGTCAATGAGGCGGCCAACCACATCAACAGGATGCTGGACAACCCGGCCCACATTAGCGCACTGGATATACTCCGTTGGCCGGGAGTGCTGGCCTCCACTGAACAGGATTTTGGCCCCGCCAGGAAAGCGGCTGGCGAACTATTCGAGCGTACTGTGAGTGAATTGGTGACGGTCAGGGAGCGGGAAGGTGAACGCCTGCGGCCGCTGTTTGAAGACAGGCTCACCACCATGGGTGAGCGGGTGACTGAGGTTCGGGAGCGAATGCCGGAACTGATTCGTGCCCAGGAAGAGCATCTGAAAAACCGCTTTGAGCAGGCGAAGGTGGAGCTTGACCCGGATCGCGTGGCCCAGGAAATGGTGATGCTGGCCCAGAAAAGCGATGTCGCCGAAGAGCTGGATCGCTTGGAAGCCCATATCACCGAGGTGTCGGACACTCTGCAGTCCGACGATGCCATCGGTCGCCGTTTGGATTTCCTGATGCAGGAGCTCAACCGCGAGGCCAATACGCTCAGCAGCAAAAGCATCGATGCCCGGGTGACAAGGGCAGCGGTTGACCTGAAAGTGTTGATAGAGCAAATGCGGGAGCAGGTCCAGAACCTGGAGTAACCTCACTTGGATGCGGGGGCGGCGCAAACGCCGTATAATTCCGCCCTCGTTATTGTGGTGGCGCCGGGGTTGTTCCGCGCCAACTGAAAGCCCGTCAATGCCCGGAGTTGTTAGTCCCATGAGCCAGGAATCAGAACAAGGCACGCTGTATGTGATTTCCGCCCCCTCGGGAGCCGGTAAGACCAGCCTGGTGGCTCAAATGCTGAAGCAGGACGAAAAGCTGGGTGTTTCCGTGTCCCATACAACCCGGCCTATGCGGAAGGGGGAGCAGGATGGCGTCAACTATCACTTTGTCACCCGGGAGGCCTTCGAGGCGATGATCAGCCGGGGCGACTTCCTGGAGCATGCGGATGTCTTCGGGAACTACTACGGCACCTCCCAGGTCTGGGTGAAGCAAACACTGGCCACGGGTCAGGATGTAATCCTGGAAATTGATTGGCAGGGTGCGGAGCAGGTCCGCCACCTGATGCCAGACTGTGTCAGCATCTTCATCGTGCCACCGTCTCCGGAGGCCTTGAAAGACCGCCTGACTGGCCGGGGCACAGACGCACCGGAGGTGGTGGCGCGTCGCCTCAATGAGGCGGCGGATGAATGCAGCCACGCGGTGGAATTCGATTATCTGGTGGTTAACGATGATTTCGACACTGCGCTGGACGACCTGCTGGCGATTGTTCGTTGCCATCGTCTGCGCATGCAGGCCCAGCAGGTCAGGCATTCCGGGCTGTTGGTCAGGCTGTCCGAGCGCCATTGATCGGCGCACATTGCCTGTATACAAATTGAACCGGCCGCAGTAAACTACGCGGTCTGCTGAAATCAGTCATTTTGCTATTGTCGGGGAAGTTATGGCACGAGTTACCGTTGAAGATTGCCTTGAACACGTTGATAACCGCTTCCAGCTGGTTATGCTGGCCACCAAGCGTGCCCGCCAGATCGCAACCAAAGGTTTCGAGCCGCTGGTCGCCGAAGAGAACGACAAGCCTACCGTTATCGCCCTGCGTGAAATCGCGGAAGGCAAGATCTCCCGCGATCTCCTCACTGAGGATGACGACGAATAAGGTTGAATGTGGCCGAAGACGGGAATATTTTCTGGTTACCCGTCCAAAGCATTGAAATCTGTTCTTGCGGTTTTATAGTGTATCTATAGGCATGACTGGAAGAACGTCGGAAGGACCCGAATGCTTGCATTCGGGTTTTTTTATCCCTGGCATTTATGATCCCCACGGAGGCGCGGTGTCGGCAGAGGCAACGGTTGATGTGCTGGCCAATGAACTCAGCACGTATCTTGATACCAATCGCATCAATCAGGTGCGAAGAGCCTACTATTATGCCGAACAGGCCCACGAAGGGCAGATGCGCAAAAGCGGCGATCGCTATATTACCCATCCCCTGGCGGTTGCTCGAATCCTTGCTGGCCTGAAACTGGATCACCAGAGCCTGATGGCGGCCATGCTCCACGATGTCATCGAAGATACCGGCATCCCCAAGGATGCGCTGTCGGAGCAGTTTGGCGAGGATGTGGCTGAACTCGTAGACGGCGTCAGCAAGCTCACTCAGATTGAGTTCCGTTCCCGCGCCGAGGCCCAGGCCGAAAACTTCCAGAAAATGACGCTTGCCATGGCACGGGATATCCGCGTGATCCTGGTCAAACTGGCGGACCGCCTGCACAACATGCGCACCCTGGGCCCGATGCCTTATGAGAAGCGCCAGCGCATCGCCAACGAAACCCTGGATATCTACGCCCCGATTGCCAATCGCCTGGGTATGCACTCCATTTGCACCGAACTGGAAGATCTGGGGTTCTCTTCACTGTACCCGATGCGGTCAAAGTACATTTCCAAGGCGGTCGCAAAGCTTCGGGGCAGCCACCGGGAAATCATTGACGATATCCGTGGCAAATTGCAGGAGAAACTGGAAGAGCGAAGCCTGCCCGGCCGCATCCTGGGCCGGGAAAAGCATTTGAACAGCATCTACAACAAGATGAAGTTCAAGCAGAAATCCTTCCACGAAATCATGGATGTGTACGCGTTCCGCATCATCACCGACACCGAGGACGACTGCTATCGCATCCTCGGCGCCGTACACAGCCTCTACAAGCCGCTGCCGGGCCGTTTCAAGGACTACATTGCCATGCCCAAGGCCAATGGCTATCAGTCCCTGCACACCACTCTGTTCGGCATGCATGTGAATATTGAAATCCAGATCCGCACCGAGGAAATGGAGCACATCGCCAACAACGGTATTGCGGCCCACTGGATGTACAAGAATGAGCCCTCCAGTGTGACCAGCGTCAACCAGACACGGGTGGACCGTTGGGTGAAGGGCCTGATGGAGATGCGTGAGCGCGCGGACGACTCCCTGGAATTCATCGAACACGTGAAAGTCGACCTGTTCCCGGACGAGATCTACGTGTTCACGCCCAAGGGCAAAATCATGGAGTTGCCCAGCGGAGCGACCCCCGTCGACTTTGCCTACGCCATCCATACGGACATCGGTAATGCCTGCGTAGCCTGCCGTATCAACCGCAACCTCGGATCCCTGAGCCAGCCGCTACAAAGTGGCCAGACCGTTGAAATCATTACCGCACCCGGAGCACGGCCTAATCCCGCCTGGCTCAGTTTCGTGGTAACCGGTAAGGCTCGCAGCAGTATTCGTCATGTGCTCAAGAACCAGAAGCGTGCCGAATCCCTGGACCTGGGCAAAACCCTGTTGAAGAAATCCCTCAAAGGGTTTGGTACCAGCCTGTCCGAGATCAACGAGCATCAGATCCAGGCGGTGGTCCGCCACAACCAAGTGGACAGTTTCGAGGATCTGGTCAGCGATATTGGTCTGGGCAATCGCATGGCTTATCTCGTGGCGCGCCAGTTGGTCAGCGGCAGTACAGACGATGAGGCATCGGACGTGGCATCCGCGACAATCATGGACAAGGCCGATAACAGCCCGGTTACCATTCGTGGCACCGAAGGCTTGCTGGTTCGGTTTGCCAGCTGTTGCAAGCCGATTCCAGGTGACCCGGTGGTCGGTGCCATGGACTCGGGCAATGGCATGGTGATCCACTCGGATACCTGCTCACGGTTGCCAGAGGACGATGAAGGCAGGGCGCGCCTCACTCATTTGAAGTGGGCCAAGGACATTGCCAACGAGTTCTCCGTTGAACTTCGAGTGGAGCTTGAACGCCAGCGTGGGGTCATTGCAGAGCTTGCCAACGCGGTTGCCATGGCGGATGGCAATATCGAGCGCATCAACGTGGAAGAGCAGAACGCCAAGCTGGGCATTGTCAGCCTTGTGGTGCATGTGAACGGTCGCCGGCATCTTGCCAGGGTGATGCGGCGGATCAGGAATATTCGCGCTGTCACCCATATCAACCGGGTAAGGCACTGACGCAACCGTGGTGCAACGGGCCAGAGCCGCGACGTTTGGCCTGTTGACACGCCTGCCACCCAGAGGTGAGGATTGGCGTTTTGATAAAGAGGACCCCAAGGTCATGACCAACAAATCCGTAATACAGACTGATAACGCGCCACAGGCCATCGGCACATACTCCCAGGCAGTGAAAGCCGGGGACACCGTGTACCTGTCGGGGCAGATTCCGCTGGTGCCGGAAACCATGGAAGTGGTCGCGGGTGATTTCGCCGCCAAGACCCGCCAGGTGTTCGAAAACCTTAAAGCCGTCTGCGAGGCCAGTGGCGGCGAGCTCAAGGACATCGTCAAGCTCAACATCTACATGACGGATCTGAGCAACTTTGCAACGGTGAACGAAATCATGGCCACCTATTTTCAAGAGCCGTACCCGGCGCGTGCCGCCGTGGGTGTCGCGGCGTTGCCCAAGGGTGTCCCGGTTGAGATGGAAGCGGTGATGGTGCTGAGCTGATACTCGTTCAAGCAAACACCGAAGGCGGCCCATGGGCCGCCTTTTTCGTTGGTAGGGGGCTCGCCAGGACTACCGGGTTTTTTCGGTAATCATCTCCTGGTAGCCCACCCGGAAGTCCGGATAGCGGAAATGGAAACCAGAGTCCAGCAGCCGCTGGTTGTTGCAGCGTTTGCTCCCTGCGCGACCACCCTGGCGGGCGTCGGGGCCAGGCTTGGCACAGGGTAGTTGTTCACGCACCCACGCCACCACCTCATCCAGTCGCACAGGCTCGCAATCACTGGCAAGGTAGCAGTCTTCAAGTGGTTGGCCGGCGAGTGCCCGCTCCACGATATGGCAGGTGGCCGCGGCCGCATCCGCTTCGTGGATACGATTGCTGTAGGGGCCGGGAGAGGTCGGGTTCATGTTTCCGTTCATCACGGCATCGAGGAAGCGCGCCCGCGACGGGCCGTAGATGCCACTGAAACGGATTACGGTTGCCGGACTGCCGCTCTCCAGGGCGATCCTCTCACCCGCGAGTATCGCCTGGCCACTGTATCGGGTGGGGTCGGTTGGGCTGGTCTCATCCACCCAGGAATCGTCGTCCTGAGCGTAGACACTGCTGCTACCGATAAACACCAGCCGCGTGAGCTGGCGCCCGTCCAGTGCGTCGATCAGGTTCCGCAGGCCCTTTACGTAGGCATTGTGATAGCCCTCGTTGTCGTAGCTTGCTGGCGTGAGGCAATAAACCACAATGTCGAGGTTGTCCGGCAGTACTGAACGCACCTGCTCCGGCACCATGAGGTCCGCCCCCAGCGCCTGGATGCCCTCCGGGACCTTGTCCGGACTGCGCCGTAGGCCGTATACCTGCGCCGTTCCGGTAAGCTGAGAGGCAATGGCGCCACCGAGCTTGCCACAGCCCGCAACCAGTATTCTTGGCGTTTGTTGGTGCTCAGTGATTGCCATAGACAATATCAATCCTTATGCTTTGGCTAATAAATTAACGGAACGTTTGTACGATCCCTGACCTGGACGAATTCTGACCGGAGCCCGCCATGACTCTGACCGAGTTAAGATACGTTGTTACCCTTGCCCGGGAAAGGCATTTTGGCCGTGCCGCCGAGCGCTGTCATGTCAGTCAGCCGACTTTGAGTGTGGCCGTCAAGAAACTGGAGGACGAACTCGGCATACCCTTGTTTGAGCGTAGCAAAAACAGTATCCGGGTCACCGAAACGGGCAAGCGTATCATCGACCAGGCCCAACGGGTCCTGGATCAGGTGGGTGTTATCCGTGACATGGCTCAGGATGGCAAGAACCAGCTCAATGCCCCCCTTAAGGTGGGTGCCATCTACACCATCGGCCCCTACCTGTTCCCGCACCTGCTGCCGGAGCTGCGCCGCGCGGCGCCTGACATGCCGCTCTACATTGAGGAAAACTACACCGCCACACTGCGGCAGAAACTGCGCCAGTCAGAACTGGACGCCATCATCATCGCACTGCCGTTTGAAGAGCCGGAGGTCGTTACCCTGCCGCTCTACGACGAGCCTTTCGTGGTGCTGCTGCCGGGAGGTCACCCACTGACCAAGCGTGACAGCCTGACCGCCGAGGAGTTGGCGAAGGAACAGTTGCTGCTGCTTGGCCCCGGCCACTGTTTCCGTGACCAGGTGCTGGAATCCTGCCCGCCGTTGGTGGACGCGGTCACCCGTAACCCGAGTGCTGCGGCGCCGTCACTGGTGACTGAAGGCAGCTCTCTGGAGACCATACGTCACATGGTTGCCTCTGGTTTGGGTATCACCGTTTTGCCTTTGTCCGCTGCAACGGCGATGCAGTATGACGAGAGCATACTTGCGGTCAGGCCTTTTGCGGCGCCAGTACCCTATCGCACGGTGGCGTTGGCCTGGCGGGTCACTTTCCCACGACCAAAGGCGATTGATGTGCTGTCGCTGGCGGCCAGCCAGTGTCGGGTAATCGAGAAAGCGAAGATTGAAACCCCGGCTGCGGCCGCAACCGCCTGAGCCAGGCCATGATGTCACTGGACGACATTGCCGTTACCACCCTGAAGGGCGTCGGTAATGCCCTGGCCGACAAGCTGTCGAAGCTGGGCATCCGTTCGCTGCAGGATCTGCTGTTCCATCTTCCCCATCGATACGAGGATCGCACACGCATTGTCTCCATGGGCAACCTGCGCATTGGCGACGTCGGGGTGGTCGAAGGCGAGGTGATGAAAACCGATCTGGTGATGGGCCGGCGCCGAAGCCTGCAGGTGACCCTGAAGGATCACAGTGGCTTCGTGGTCATGCGTTTCTTCCATTTCAATGCCGCCCAGAAGAACCAACTCACGGAAGGCGCGAGGGTGCGTTGTTTCGGCGAAGTTCGGCCGGGGCGGGCCGGTTACGAATTCTACCACCCTGAATACCAGGTCAATCCGCCGCCGATGCCCGCGCAGGGTGAGGCCACGCTAACGCCCGTTTATCCCCTGACAGAAGGCATTCAGCAGCCGCGAGTGCGCGCTCTGTGCCAGCAAGCGCTGGGCTACCTCAAACGTTACCCGATCCGTGACTGGTTGCCGGAAGAACTGCTCGCCAGTTACCAGTTGCCGGGTATCACCGAAGCGGTCGAGCTGGTGCATTCGCCGCCGGCCAATGCGCCGGTTCACCTATTGATGGAGGGGCGGCACCCGGCCCAACAGCGACTGGTTATGGAAGAGCTGCTGGCCCACCAGCTAAGCCTTTTGCAGGTACGGCAACAGGTTCAGGCCCGGGAAGCGCTGCCGTTACTGCCAACCGGTGATCTGCCGGAACGTTTTCTTGATCTGCTTCCGTTCAGCCTTACCGGGGCACAGCGACAGGTTATGACCGAGATCCGCCAGGACCTCAGCCAGCCGGTACCCATGTTGCGGTTGGTGCAGGGAGACGTGGGGTCTGGTAAAACCGTGGTGGCGGCGCTGGCAGCACTGCAGACCATTGGTGCTGGCGCCCAGGTGGCGCTGATGGCGCCCACGGAAATACTGGCGGAACAGCACTACCAGAATTTCCGCGGCTGGCTGGAGCCGCTTGGCATCCAGTTAGCGTGGCTGTCGGGAAAGATTAAGGGCAAGGCACGAAAGGAAACTCTGGAGGCCGTTGGCAGTGGCGAAGCCACCGTGGTGATAGGTACCCATGCCCTGTTTCAGGAAGATGTTGCGTTCAGTCGCCTGGCACTGGTGATTGTGGACGAACAGCACCGTTTTGGCGTGCATCAGAGGCTGGCCCTGCGGGAGAAGGGCGTCGGCGGCACCATGGCGCCACACCAGTTGATTATGACAGCGACCCCGATTCCGCGTACGCTGGCCATGAGCGCCTATGCGGACCTGGATACGTCGGTGATTGATGAGCTGCCCCCCGGCCGCAAGCCTATCGAAACCATCGCCATTCCCGACAGCCGGCGTGACGATGTGACCGATCGGGTACGAAAGGCCTGCAAGGAAGGCCGGCAGGCATACTGGGTGTGCACGCTGATTGAGGAGTCAGAAGCGCTGCAGTGCCAGGCGGCGGAAGTGACTGCGCAGGAGCTGGCGGAACGTCTGCCAGATCTGAAGGTGGGGCTTGTTCATGGTCGCCTCAAGGCGGCCGAAAAAGCAGCGGTCATGGAACAGTTCAAGAACGGCGAGCTCGACCTTCTGGTCGCGACCACCGTAATTGAAGTGGGGGTGGATGTGCCCAATGCCTCGCTGATCATCATCGAGAATCCGGAGCGCCTGGGCCTGGCGCAGTTGCACCAGTTGCGGGGCAGGGTTGGCCGGGGCGAAGAGGCCAGTTTTTGCGTGTTGATGTACCATCCACCATTATCGCTGAATGGCAAGGCGCGTTTGCAGGCCCTGCGCGACAGTCAGGACGGTTTTGTGATTGCCGAGAAAGACCTGGAAATACGCGGGCCGGGAGAAGTGTTAGGCACCCGCCAGACAGGAATGATGCAGTTCCGGCTGGCAGACTTTGAACGGGACAAGGGCTGGATCGAGCCAATCCGTGAAATGGCGCCGCCGCTGATGAAGCAGCCGGCGTTGGTGAACGGTTTGATTCGCCGTTGGTTGGGGGAACGAATTCGTTACGGCGACGTGTAACTGCGCCGCGCCGGTAGAAAAAATCGTGTGAAAACCCGCCTGATGTCAAAGTTGGGTCGCTGTTTGTGCCCTATACTGAGTGAAACCAATGTGTCCAACGGGGCACTGTCTACATTTTGGGAGAAACTTATGGAGCTACCTGTCGTAGTCAGGCAGGCGTTGGGTGAGTCTGCTGCCGGCGTTTCCCTTAGGGATGTGAGCCAGGCCCGGGACGACGAACTGTTGCGAATGGTGTTGCTCACGGATGAGGAGGGGAATCTCCAGGCCATTTGCCGCGAGGGTGACCTGCTCGATATCAGTGCCCTGAACAAACAATTGGGGCGAGATCTGCGGGTGATGAAGCGACGGGAACAGGTCCGGGTTCGTGAGCGCTCTGGCCTGACCGAGCTGCCCGCCTTACCGTCTCTGACCGGCTGGCCCACGATTGTGGACGCGCGGGTGGATGAGTTGGCGTCCGTGGCATTGGTCCTGGGCGAGCAGAATCTTTGTATGGTCATGCCCGGCGACGAGTTCCGGGGAATCACCGTCGCGGCCGACCGCCATTCGTTTTCGGTGGCGCGGGATACCATTGCCGTGAATCTCAACAGCCCGGAAAAAGACCGGGACCAGCTGCATTCCGCCATTCGACGGTTTACCTCGCTGCGCATTCAGCAGCGCCTGGAAGACACTCTTGAGTTGCCTCCTCTACCCGAGACCGCCCAGCGCATTATTCACCTGCGGGTGAACCCCAATGCTGTGATGGGGGATCTGGTGGATGTCGTGGAAAGTGACCCCAGCCTGGCGGCTCAGGTGGTCAGTTGGGCGTCCTCGTCCTTTTATGCGGCGGCGGGGCAGGTGCGTTCTGTGCACGACGCGGTCTCTCGGATTCTGGGGTTCGACCTGGTGATGAACCTGGCCATGGGCCTGTCTCTGGGGCGTGCCCTGAAGCAGCCCCAGGATCATCCGGAAGGCTATGTGGATTACTGGCAACAGGCAATATGGCAGGCTCAGTCGGCCGGTATCCTGGCCAGCATGATGCCTCGTGGCGAACGTCCTATCTTTGGTCTTGCGTACCTGGGGGGGTTGTTGCACAACTTTGGCTACCTGGTGCTGGCACAGGTGTTTCCTCCCCATTTCAAGTTGGTGTGCCGGTCACTGGAAGCAAACCCCCATCTCGACTCCTCAATGATTGAGCATTATCTTCTGGGCGTGACCCGGGAGCAGATTGCGGCGGAACTGATGCAGAACTGGGGTATGCCCGACGAGGTCTGTCTGGCAATCCGAAACCAGAAGAATCCTGGTTACGACGGCCCTCACGCGGTATACAGCAAACTGCTCTGGCTGAGTCGGCAACTGCTGACCAAGCGCGGTGTTGCGTTGGGTGCGGGGGAAGAGGTGTCGGACGCGTTCTACGAATCTCTCGGTCTGAACAGGGAAAAGGTGGAAGCGCAGTTTGATGAACTGGTCGGAAACAAGGACAGCATTATGGCGATGGCGGGGATGATGAATCAGTAGGTCCTCTCTACCGCCAAACCTCTCTAGTTTAGCCCCGCAAAAAAGCCGGCCCGAAGGCCGGCAAGCTCACCCGCTTGTTGCAGATCAAACCAAACGTGTTCAGGAGAAAACAACGTGAGCAGTTGCAGGGTCGGTAGTGGCAACGTGCTTTTTTAAACTTAGCCAATATGGAGTGAAATAAAAGCTGGCTACGTTGGTGTTTGGTGAATGAGCCGGGCGTCATAATTTCGTGACATCTGAAGAGATTGATTTGTAAAGCTAATCAAACCTTCAGTGATGAAATTCGATTACAAACTGTTACAAAATACTGGAGCGTCAGACTCATATTGGTAAGGGTCAGGCCTGGAACGGATGGTGTCGAATGGCCGTTGCGGCGCGGCGAATGGCGTCGGCGTGCTCCTTTTCGACTGCCAGGCGCTCGCGGTCCATCTTTTCCACGAAGCGGGCATCCGTTTCCTGGCGGGCGCGATGGGTCGGCATGTGCTGGATCTGCTCATGCACTTCCTGGAACACCCGGAAAGGAGACTGGTCCAGCAACTCCGGTGCCACGTGGTCCAATAGGCCCTTGATTCGCAGACAGGCTTCGGAGTATTCAACCTGATTCTCTTCCACCGCCATGGCCAATACCCGGATACTTTCAATCATGCTGTCGCGGCGTTCCTTCTGGAAAGACTCTGCTTTCTCCTGCCGCCTCCTGCTGTCCTGCAGGGCACGGGACTGGCGGCCGATAAACGCGACAAGCAGCGCGATGGCCAGCAGGCCGGCAATAATCAGTGTCCATTGAAGCCACGGCGGCATAGAAGTCTCCCTTGAGAATGTCAGGCCTGTTTACGCTGGCGGTCCGCACGCCAGACTTTTACAGACACGGTCTGCCCATTAAGTACGGACGTGCCAACAAGCGGATCAATCTCCTGATCGCTCAACACGTCGTTTATGCTGGCGCCAGCGTGGGCAACCGCCACACTCTGCCCGGTACCCTTCCGATGGTGGCCCCAGCCATGGGGTACTGAAACCACGCCCGCCATCACATCCTCGGTGATCTCCACCGGTAGTACGATCTGCCCGGAGGTGGAGCCAATCTCGGCGGAATCACCAGCCTGAAGGCCACAGCGAGCAGCATCTTTCGGATGGATCATCAGGGTACAGCGGTCTTTGCCTTTCACCAACCGCTGGCTGTTGTGCATCCAGGAATTATTGCTGCGAACGTGCCGGCGCCCGATCAGTAGCAGACCGTCGGAGGCCGGTGCCGTGAGTAAGGCATGGAGCCGCCCCAGATCCTGTAAGTAGCGGCGTGGGGCGAGGTTTACCTTGCCGTCGCGGGTAAACAATCTGCCGGGCATGCATGGGCGAAGTGGCCCGAGATCCACACCGTTGGGTAGTTCCTTAAGGGCGCTGATGGACAGCCCCTTGGGCAGGTCCTGCCAGTGGCGGTTCAGTGGGCTCATTTTTGCCAGACCCCGCAGGGGATGGCGCTCCGGAAGTATATCCATCACCAGGTCGATGGCGGGCTGGACCAGGCCGCGTGCAGGACCGATGTCGGTTCCGTAGGGCCCGGCCCGCAACATAAGATCAAGGATCGGGTCCGGCCCGATCTGTTTGAACGCACGCCAACCCATCTCGGAACGCAGGGGCAGGCGGCCACCTTTTCGCTTCTTCTCCAGACGGTGGGCCAGTTCCAGCAGTATCTGCCAGTCGTGGCGGGCGTCTTTGCCAGCATCGAACAGGGCAGGGCTGTATTTGGCGGTGTTGCGAACGGCAAACATGCTGAAGATCAGGTCGTAGTGGCTGCGTTCAAGCCCGGCGGTGGGAGGTAGTATGACGTCCGCATGACGGGTGGTTTCATTGAGGTAGTAATCCACCGACACTATGAAATCGAGGCCGCCGAAGGCCTCGTCGAGCCGTCCACCGTTGGGGCTTGAAAGCACCGGGTTGCCCGCCACCGTCACGAATGCCCGTATCTGGCCCTCGCCCGGCGTGAGAATCTCATCGGCAATGGTGCTTGAAGGGTATTCGCCGGCAAACTCAGGCAGTTTTTTCACCCGGCTGAACCGCTTGCCGAAATGGCCCTTCTGGCCGGACATGCCACCGAGTGCGATCAGATCAATCGCAGGTTGCGTGAACATCATGCCGCCAGTGCTGTCCAGCTTCCCGGTCAGGATATTGAGCACGTAGGCAAGCCAGGTCGCAACGCCGCCAAAGGCCTGGGTACTGGTGCCCATGCGAGTGTACAGCGCAGCCCTCGGTGTTGTGGCCAGTTGCCGCGCGAGGTTGCGGATATCAGCAGCCGGCATGCCCGTCTGTTCGCTGACGGCTTCGGGGGTGAAGCCCATTGCGGCCAGCCGGACTAGGTCTACGTCTTTCGTCCATTGTTCTGCATGGCCGAGGTTCACCAGGTCTTCTTCAAACAGGGTGTGCACCATGGCCATTAATAGCAGGGCATCGGTGCCAGGGCGAATGAAGTGGAACTCGTCGGCCAGTTTGCCGGTCTCTGTGCGGCGTGGGTCCACGACCACCATCCTGCCGCCACGGCCCTTGAGTGCCTTGAGTCGCCCACGGAAGTCCGGCACGGTCATCAGGCTGCCATTGGAGGCCATCGGATTGGCGCCAATGCAGATGAACAGGTCGGTGCGGTCGATGTCCGGTATCGGGAAGAGAATCTGGTGCCCGAACATTTCCAGGCTGGCCAGCATGTGGGGCAATTGGTCGTTGGAGGTGGCGGAGAACCGGTTCTGGGTGCCTAGGGCCCGGAGGAATGGCATGGTAGCCACCAGCGAGCCGTGATTGTGTACGTTGGGGTTGCCGAGGTAAGCGCCAATGCTATTGCGGCCGTGCTCTTTGCGTACCCGGTGCAGTCGGCTGGCCACCAGGTCAAAGGCTTCGTCCCACTCCATTTCCTGCCAGCCGTCGGTGGTGCGCCGTACCGGTTTGCGCAGGCGCTCCGGGTCTTCGTGGAGGTCCTGGAGGGCGACGGCCTTGGGGCAGATATGGCCATGGCTCAGCGGATCGTCCTCGTCGCCCTTGATGGAGGCGACGTGGCCATCCCTGACCTCGATGGCCACGCCGCACATGGCTTCACATAGATGGCAGGTACGGTAGTGGGTGCCGTTTTCCATGGGGTCTCTCCAAACTGGTTGTTATTGTTCTGAGCATGGCCAAGCAGGGACGGTATTCCGAAACACGCTTTGAATACGTCCCTGTAACGCTCGGGCTCCGCCATCCATGGCTCCGCACGGTTTCGGAATACCGTCCCCGCTTGGCCCCGGACTTCGGAGTTGGTTTCAACAGGCAACCAGATTAGCAGGAAACGCAGGAGAGTGGAAAACCGGTTTATGGCCTTTCCGGCCACAAAAAAGGCCAGCCCGAGGGCTGGCCATAAGTAGCGGAGCCTGAAGTTAGTACTCTGCTGGAATTTCCTTGATGGGGTTGGACAGGAAGTTCAGGTAAACGCCGCCAATTGGAATTTCCAGAGGAATGTTCCCCAAGCTTTCTATGTTGACTGTCAGCGGCACACGATTGGTGTTTCTTTGCTCTATTTGCATCCTGCCATCATCAAAGAAATTGATGTCGCCTTTCAGTTCAAGAGTGAACGGTTTGCTGTACAGGTCGTGTGGTCCGCCAATGGGTGGTTCCAGCAGCGGGGCGTCGAGCTGAAGGCGGGCTTCGGTTCTGAACTCGGTCTGGCCATCATCATTCTCGACAATAACGCCTTCCACCAAGCCTTGTGGATTGTCCTCGGAAGTCTCCGTGTTGTATCGCATCCGAAGGATCTGTGGCCCAGTCGGTTCTTCCAGCGTGATCAAGCCGGCAATCCGCAGGTAAACCGAGGTAGAGGTTGTCGCGAGCATGGTTGGGTATAAGAGTACCCTTACACCGGTCTGCTCTCCTGAGTCCGGATCGATGTAGGGGCCGATAACCTCTGTATTCAGTCCATAGGTCTGATAGATGAATTTATTCTCTGGGCATTCATCACCGTTGGTCGGGCACCCGACTCTTGCCGGAGTGGACATTAGCAGTATTGTTGCGTTGCCTGCTGATTTCAGTTTTGCGGCATTGGCGGACGGCAGGAACTCGCTGGCATCGTTTGGATCCACTTCATGATCGAATGGCTCCAGGCAGTCCTGGGAACCCAGCGCGTCGCAGTCAACCACATAGTTCGAGTTTGTATCCCGAATCGGCAGGTTCCGTAAGGGAGTGAATACTGTATCTAGCGCTTCACCACCTCGGAAGTAAATGTCCATATTTGGCCCGCCAACATCTTCAGGGTTTACCAGGAGATCGGTTTGCAGGGCAAGACCGTTGGCGCCGCAGATGAAATCCTCGGTTCCGGTCTGGCATTGGCCTCCGGAAGTGGATTTCATGCGATAACGATACAGGCTATCGATTTCCCAGGGCTCGTCCGGGTAAAACCGAATCCGTTGATTGTTCTTCTCCAGCCGGCCGGATACCGCTTCAATTGCAGCGCCGCTCTCGTCCACTCTCTCAACCACAAACGTCTCGCCGCTGCGGATGGAGTCCAGATCCATGGACTGGGAGAACACGACCACGATGGGGCGGTCCGTAGGCATGGTAGTTACCGGCAACTCGTCCCCGCGAGGACCATTAGGTGCGTTATCCACACACTGCCCATGGCTATCTTGGCTTAGGTTGACCCCGGTGGTGACGCATGGGTAACCGGGATAGGTTGTCAGCGCCAGAGGTGACCTCTGTGGGACTGAACCGCCGCCAATGTCAGGGAGGGCGAAGCTGAGGTTCTGCGGTGTGACACCATTGCCTGCAAGGTCGGTCAACGCGTTGCCGATCTGCACGGTGTAATCAACACCATGCTCCAGGCCTCCGACCGGGTTCAGTACCAGGGCGGTTCCGTCGAGTTTGGCGTCCAGTGTGTTGTCGCCAACCGTCAGCGGTGTGCCTGCCGCGTCCAGCACAATGCCATCGGCGATGGTATCGGCGTCCAGCGGTTCGTCAAAATTCAGTACGATCGGGTCGCCAGGGCGCTGCATCTGATCACGATCACCCGGGAAGGCATCGTCCGGTCCTGGCATCCAGCTCACTAACTGTGGGCCGGTGTTGTCCGCCAGTTCTTCGTCCCGTTGTTCGGCAGCATCCAGTGCGGACTCGGAATCCGTCGCGGCTTCGATGCGAAAGGCAATGGTGGCATCGGTGAATTCCTGGCCCAGCAGGTTGGGTTCCACCATGCCGATGGCGTCGATGGTCAGAACGCCGTCTTCCACGATCGCGATGCCGGTCAGCTCCACCCCAAGCAGGTCCTGGGATAACGAAGCATTGGGCTGCGCCTCTTCCGTGTTCATGGCAACATCCATGAACAGTTTGACGTGGCGCGGCGCGTTCATGTTATCCGTGTAGGGGTTTGGCATCAGGTAACCGGTGGCGTCCGACAACATGGTCACCTTGATGTCACCGGTTTGCTGGATGTTTCCGGTTGCCGGATCTATAACCGGCACCTCACCGTTGACACGGACATCCAGGCTGCTGCTGGTTAGCACGCTGCCTTTCGGAACTCGCAGTGGCAGGGGCTCATCCGCCGTAAATGCCGGTGCGTAAGCGAGCTCTGCAAACAGATCGCCGGTTTGCTGGGACGGCCCGGCATTGCCCTGCAGTACGGAGTTCAGAGTAATTCCGTTGATGATTTGCCCGTTTAGCCGAGACTTGCGGGTGTTCGCGGCGCTCTCGCCGGCGTTCAGACCGGAATCCACCACTTGCTGGGACAGCACAACGGTTGGGCCGGTGTCGCGTGGGGTGATAGTTTCGCTGAAGTCGTCCAGCGTGCCGCCATGGAGACTCGACAGGTTGCGGACTGACACGGTGTAGGTCTCGCCCGAGGTGAGTATGTCCTCCTCGCGGCCACAGCGCTCTTTCGAGTCTGCCAGGCAGGGGTCGATGGTGATGTCCCGGCCTTTCACAAGAACGGTGGCCGGCACCACGTTCGCGTTGCTGTCAGTGATTTCAATGACACCACCGAGCGCCTTCCAGTCCGGGTGTACGGTCTGGGTCATTTGCAGTCGGAACGTTGAGAAGTTCATGGGCTGGAATACATTGCCCTCGGAGGGAATCATTTCCGCAACTGTGAACTCGGGGCTCAGGTTGTCCAGCCCGGCGATGCCGCTGAATGCACCCCGTGTTGAAAACTGCACGCCCTCCGGGCCAAAAGCATTGGGGGTCGGAATCGTACGGCCGCCTTCCGCCTGCAATGCCTCGGTAAACTCAATGGTGTAGTCGGCGCCCGGGCTGAGTTCGCCCTGTGGCGACAATGTCAGACTGCGCCCACCATCCACGCTTTCGGCCGTGAAGCTCAGGTCGGTGCTACCATCGGTGATGCGGATTTTGCTGGCAACATCGTTGTCAGACAGCGCATGGGAGAAGCGCAGCACCATGTCGGCCTTGGGGCTAACGTTGCTCTGGCCATCCGCCGGGTAGGAGTAAACCACCTCTCCCGGAGTTGTCGGCTCGTCGATGGTCTGTTCATCACCCCCGCCGCATGCTGCCAGGAACATCGCGGGAATCAGTGCCAATGTATTGTTGTGTTTCATGGCAAACCTCTCCTCAGAACTTCAGGGTGATGGAGCCGCTGATAACGTGAACGTCACCGTCGGCGGTTGCCTGCTGTTCGTTACCGTCATAGTCGACGATGGTGAAATCCCGGTCCTGCAGCTGCTGATATTGGTAACCGATATCCAGCCGTACCGGGTAGGCCAGCACACGGGTGCGTTCATAGGTTGCACTGATGCCTAGCCCGGCCACGATCTTGTCGGTGTCCAGATAGTTCAGCTCCGGGTTGCGGGTGGTTTTGAGGGGAGACTCCTCATACGCCAGCCCGCCCCGGACGGCAAAGTGACGGCTGAGCTGGTATTCAGCGCCGATGCGAGGCACCAGGATGTCATCAAAACGGATGCGATTGGCTGCGCTGACATTCTCCTGATCCTTGATTGTGTCGCCGGCGAACTCGTCTTCCAGTTCAGACCAGTTCTGCTGCTCAATGCTACCGCCGATGCGCCAGCCGTCACCCTTGTACTGGGTGCCGATGGCAAAGGTTTCCGGTTGGAAGGAATCGATAGTAGCCACCGCAAGGCTCAGGCCCGGGTCGGGGATGGTCTGTGTAACGATAATGTTGGAGTCTACAGACGTCGAAGCGGATGACTTGGTGCGATAGGTGATCGCGCTTTCCCAGCCGTCGAGGAAACAGTCACTGTCCGGACAGAAAGTATCGCCCCACTTGATGGTGGTGCCAAGGATGGACTTCAGCGAGGGCTCGGCGTTAACCGCCAGTCGCTCGCGGCTGGTTTCACCGCCAAGTGTTGAAACGGCATCCAGTTGAGCGGCTGCTTCCAGAGTGACACGCACCGAAAAACCGCCTGAGATGCCCCGCCAGAGGGGGGTGGCACCACCAATGTTCAGGAACAGGGGTTCCTTGCCATATTGCAGGTACTGCCCGGTTTCGGAGGTTTCCGAGGAGAATGCCAGCATTTCCTTACCATACTTCTCAACGCCTGCGATGAAGCCCAGGTAAATCGGGTGATCGAAGCGGGTCAGGGACGCCAGGTTGGTTTTCATGCCGATCAGGACGTGCTGGCTCGGCGAATCCGAAATGATATCGCCGTCTGCATCGGAACGGCTGGAGCGCAATTCCTGCTCCGCGTGAAGGATGCCGCCGGTCAGCTCGCCACGCTCGTCACTGGTCAGATAGGACGGATTGTAATAGGTGGCTGACACATGCTCGTTGAACATCGACAGGGATTGTGCGGTAGCCACGTCCACGGGCATCACGCCATAGGTTGTACCGATATTGCCCATACTGGCAGAGGCATTCAATGAAAAACCGGCCGAGGCGGCTGCAACGGCGAGTGTCATCGCACGCAGGGAAAAGCGGGAGGTTGAAACCATGAAACACACTCCATTTGTTTGTCTTTGTTATGGACCTTTGCCGTGCCCCCGGAGTCGGGTAACAGGGCTGGCAATTATTGTTGGTACATTTGTTCGAAAAGCAGTGTAGTGCTCTTGTCTTATCGGGACGTTGGCTTCTTTGACAGCTTTTGGTGTCGAAACGACCACCCTCTAGTTAAAGATGGTTTAAAAATGAAGGAAATACAGAGTCTTATCAGGCCGGAAGGTGTTTTTTTCTGTAACGAAGAGTTGTGAACTGTTGCAGGTTTTCTGCGGGCATAAAAAAAGGCTCCCTTCCGGGAGCCTTTGAATACTGCGCTAACGTGTATTGAAACTCGACGTTTCAGTTCGCGCGGCGTTTTCGGCCAACCAGTGTCAGGCCGATGATGCCAACGCCCAGCAGCGCCAGTGAGCCAGGTTCGGGCACGGTAACAGAGCCCTTGCCGTAAAGGCTCACGTGAGACAGGCCATTACCCTTGCCGAAGTACGCCCAGTCTCCAGAGGAGACGAGGGAGTTAAGTTCATAAACGAACCAGTTGTCAGCCTTGTTTCCGCCACCAAATTTGAAGCCGATTGCAATAGTGCTGTATGAGTCCCAAAGGCTGCTATCGAATTCCCAGGTGCCGGTGCTGTCGGTCTGTCCGTACTCCAGATTGTAAAGTGCTGTGGGGTTCCCTGCGTTTTCAGATTTCTCCACAAACTGATAACCCGTTCCTGCGGCGTTGTTAAGAAAAATGTCATTGGCAGGGTTGCCGGTAAAGCTCGGGTTGTTCTTGCCGGACGCCAGGCATACTGCGGCCTGCGAATCGTCCATCTGCATATAGTTATAGGCATCATCACATTTGATGGGTGCCGCGACAGCAAAACCTGACATCAGGAATGCGGATGCCAGCGTTCCAGCCACCAGTGGCCAAAACTTAGTTCTCGTGTTCATTTTTGCTACTCCCGGTGATATTCCTTACTGCGGGAGAATCACAGCATTAAAGGTGCCACAGTCCAAAATCATCGTTGTTACCGATACATAGGCAAAGCGCAGTTTCCGACTCGGTTTGATAGTGTAAACAAAGCTGACATTCCTGGAGTCACGATGCCAGTGTCAACTGGTCAGCACCGATAGCACCTTCTGCGCATGCTCCGCCATTTCACTGCCCAGACTTGTCAGGTAACCGCCATCCTTCTGAGTGATCAGCCCCTTCTGGTGTAGGCGTTCAGCCGCGGTCACCATCTCCGGTGCAGCTGAATGCTGGTGAACCTTGATGCCCTCCTGCGCGGAAGACAGATCGAACATCGCCAGCAGATTGAGTTCATCAATGTGGTCGGAAGAGAAAGGCATGGTGCGTTCCTTGTGTTATTTTTAATGGTCTTAGTGTAGTTGTATACGAAGCCACGGTATTCGGCAAAACTGATTTCCGGATAAACCACCCCACCTGGATGGAGACAGGGATGTACACCCTTCATATTGCGAACAAGAACTACTCGTCATGGTCGTTGCGCCCTTGGGTCCTGATGAAGGAGCTGGGCATTGAGTTTAATGAGCAGCTCATTGTGTTTGGTGATGAGCCCACCTGGCAGGCTTACAGGCGCCTGAGCCCCAGCGGCAAGGTACCCTGCCTCACGGATGAAAGCACAACCGTATGGGACTCGCTGGCCATCATTGAGTATCTGGCCGAGCGTCACGAGGGCGTCTGGCCCAAAGACGCAAAGGCCCGCGCCTGGGCTCGCTGTGCTGCTGCTGAAATGCATTCCGGGTTCCAGTCGCTACGGGATATCTGCAGCATGAACGTGGGCCTGCGTATCCGCATGAACACGGTCAGTGAGGGCCTGCAAAAGGATGTCGACCGCATCGACAGCCTGTGGTCCCATGGCCTGCAGCAGTTCGGTGGCCCGTTCCTCGCCGGTGACCGCTTTAGCGCTGTGGATGCCTTCTTTGCCCCTGTCGTCTATCGGGTTCGCACCTACGGGCTGGACCTGAGCGAAGGCGCCGCTGCCTACGTTGAGAGGGTTCTGGCGTTAGGCAGTATGCAGCAGTGGGAAGCCGAATCCCTCGCGGAACCGTGGCGGGACACCGAGCACGAGGACATCGCGTTCACCGTCGGCACCTTGCTCGCGGACCACAGAAAATAGCCACTTTCTTTTAATGGACAGAGGACACACCAGGAATGATCAGTTGGGAAGACTTTGAGAACGTAGAGCTGCGCATCGGCACCATCATCGAGGTAAACGAGTTTCCGGAAGCCCGCAGGCCAGCGTACAAGTTGAAAGTCGATTTCGGCCCGGAAGTGGGCGTTCGAAAATCCAGTGCGCAGATTACCGACCTGTACAACCCTGAGTTGTTGTTGGGTAAGCAGGTGCTCGCCGTGACCAACTTCCCGCCAAAACAGATTGGTAAATTTATGTCCGAGTGCCTGGTGACGGGGATCAAGAATGATGAGGGGGCGATAACCCTGGTAAGCACGGATCACAAGGTGAGTAATGGGCAGAGGCTTATTTGACTCTTGATTTGATCAATAACTGATCTATTTTTAATGGTACCCCCTAACGGCCGTTGTCGTTGTCCAGAAGGCATGAGCAAAGGAATTTGGCATGTCTCAGTTACTATCGTATGAAGATACCGGTTCGCTTCTATCTGTACTGTCTCATGCATCGGAATTGTCGAAACAAGAGCTGGTGCGGTCCCTGGAGGCAATACCAGGCGTTGAGGTGGCTGGAAACCTACCCGCGAAGAATGAGCTGGCCGGGTATCACAGGTACAGCATTCCCGTGACATCGTCACGTAATCGCAAGTATTCCGGGCTCCAGGTGTGGGGGCTGGACCCAGCAACAGCGACCGTATTGGTGATCGGGCTGGGGATACTGCTCGATTACGTCAGAACATCCCGGAACCCTGACACATCATCGCCTGGCGGCGGTGGTCCCCCTACGATAGACAGCGACGGTTCCGGGCCCCAGGAGCTCTGTAAGCACAAAGTGGATGGCGAAGAATGCGGCCGGCCACTCAGATCACCCACAACCGTCCGGCAGGGTGGCTCAATCGTGGTTATACGCCACTGCACGAAAGATCCTGGTCCTCACCCCACTGTTGAATACTTTAGACAGGACTCTTAGGTTTTATAGGCGCGGACACGGTAACGTGATCGACAACGTGCTTGTCTAGGGCTTTCTCGGAACTATGGGTCAGCTTGTGATAGTGCAACCACAAATTGGCCGGGTGTATCCGGGGCGATGTTGTCGATGCGAAGTGTCGTATCACGCTATTAAACAAAAGCGAACATTCGAGATCGGCAGAATCAACTCCATTTTTACCCCTCAGCGAAGCGCCAGCAGCTGATACGACCTTCCTCGGTGCCGCTTGGCCTGCTCTTCGCGGGCTTATTTCTTGCGAGAAAATTTGTAAACCGCCTTTGATTGTCGGTGGCAGGCTGTAATGATTACCTTTTTGTTGGCCTGAGAATCACCAAGACGGGTTTGTTTATTTTCTTGCTTGAACGCTGGAAAGCCAGTACGCCGGGAGAGTTATGTCGATATTAGAGGGAGCCCAGCTGCAAAAGTTGCTAAAGGAACTTTTGGCAGCCAAAGATTCCACTGAAGCAACGAGGCTGATAGGTCGATTTAAGACACACGGCGAGATTCACTTCGAATCCGTCGAATGGATCGCGCTCCGAGAGACGACCAAAGACGGTAATTTGGTCTTTCCCAAGATCAATTGGGGTGGTCGATCGTTGGTGTATACCAACTGCGACTTCGGTGATGGTGATTTTATCTTTCCTGGCATTTTCCATGGGCCGGTGGTCTTCCACGATCCTCAGTTTGGCGCAGGTCTGGTGTCGTTTGCAGGATCAGAATTCCGGGGGTTACAAATTAATAACGGGTGTTTTTCAAAAATGGGACACCTGAATTTTGATGGGTGCTCATTCTCGGGGAAGACCAGGCTTTCAATAAAGCAGTTAGGAAACAAGGATCTTATCTTTGGCCATTCTCGAGGGATGACGGAAGGCGAGGGAGAATCCACAAAGATTGGTGGTGACCTTTTTATGCTGAGCGTTGAAGCGTCGGAAGGTCAGTTCGTAGATTTTGATAACGCACAGTTTTTGGCAAAAATCGTAGCGATGGATTTTGAGGGCGCCACATCTTTAAGAAAGGTCGAGTTCAATAACACCCTTTGGCATGGCCAACAGGTCCAGATTCGGAATCTGAATTTGGGCAGCGAGGAAAAACCGCGGTTGGCTTTTACCAATGCTGATTTTACAGCTGTACGGCATCTGTCGATAAATAACATCGGAATGCGTCAGGGCACCATCATTTTTGCGCTCGCAAGATTTCCCTCGGAGGCTATTTCCCACCTTCATTTTGGCCGCATTGGGCCGGGTAAAGTTATTTTTCACCATGCGGTGTTTCCCGGTTCGGCCGAGTTCTCCCAGGACGAAGACTCGCCCTTTCTTAGCGAGCTGTCTTTTAAAGGATCTACCTTCGAGGGGCCTTTGTCTCTCGCAGATATGAAATTCGGGCCGGTACCGGACCTGGCTGGAACCCAATTTAGCAAACATCTCAATCTTGCCAATATCGAATTCGGAAAAGGGTTGAGTAGAGGAGATATCCGACAAGAAAAAAATCGCGGCTTCAAGCTTCAACGCATCAAGGAGCTCGCTGAGGGAAATCGTGATCACGGGCTGGCACTGAGGTGTCATGCTGAAGAAATGAAGTGGAGTCGGTTTCGAGGTGGTAAAGGATCCTGGCCGGCGGGAGTGCTCGATGTGATGTTTGAAGTTTCTTCAAACTATGGGCAGTCGATATGGCGTCCTTTTTTTTGGCTCATCTTTTCCTGTGTGTTCTTTGCGTTTATTTACAGAAATTGGATTTCTGAAACTGAAGTCGAGTTGCTGTTTTCGTTTGCGTGGGTACTTCCGTTTTTGCCGGCAACCGGTTTCCTGAGGGATAGCTATGGAACCGTTCTTGACGATGGTGGTGGCGCTCTCTATCTACTGACATCCTTGCACGGTCTGATTTCGTTCATTTTGTTGTTTTTGATCGGTCTGGGCTTTAGAAACCGCTTCCGGATTTAAATTTTCTCGCGAGAAAATTTTGCTGCGATGAGCCTGCCTGGGCTTGGTGCTTATTTTTTGCAGGGAAAAGCTTCCTGTAGTGCTTCATAAAACAATAGGAGACCCGGCCTGGACAGTTCAGCGGGATTCTCCCTCAGATACTTGTAGACATCTTTTGGACTTACCCCTATCCGATTGACACTACCGAGTCTCTTGCGGAGACTTTGCGGATCGGAGCGTTCGCTTTGCGACCTCAGCTTTTACCAAGCATGGGAAGCCGTCATTTATGCTTACTTATGTAAGCATAAAGTGGCCAAAACGGCCAAGTTATGGTTTCAATGACGCTGGATAGGTAAATGTATCGAATGGTATGCCCACTTGGACTCGAACCAGGGACCACGGGATTATGGGAGCCCTGTGGCGGGTTTACGCAGCACCACAAAACCCATCAACGGGTCGACACCTCGTTGACACTCGTCTCCTCATTCGATTAGCTATCTAAACTGATAGTCACTCGAATTGGAGATTGGGCGTGGCTGATACCAAAATCCCTTTTGGATACCATATTGAATCTGAACGATTTGTGGACGTAAGGGACGTGCCCAGTGGGGCGCGATGTGGTTGTAAGTGTCCTGGTTGTGATCTTCCTCTTATTGCCAGACACTGCATGGTCGGGCGTGTTGACCACTTTGCTCACAATACCCGTGGACAAGACAAAAAAGTTTACGAGGAGTGCACGTTTTCATACTGGGTGTCAGTCGCCGCGATGGCTCGGCAGATTTTCTCCGAGTCCGAGTCATTTGATGTGGCTATGCCAGATTACGTTTATCCCCCGCCAAGCCCTTGGTCATCTGTTCCCGATCCTGATTACGTATGTTCTCAGGCCTGTACCATTACATTGGAAAACATTCACATAAACAGAAACCTACTGGGTGAAACTTTCGATGTAACTGGTGAATTCAAAGGCGTGCAAGTTGGTATAAAGCTGGTACACCCTGAAAAACAGGGTGTACCGGATTTTTCAGACTGGAATTGTCGCGATCATAAGGCGGTTGTTCTTGCCATTGATATCTCTAGTGCCAGGTCGCAATTTCAGCATACAGAGATACCTCTCAAAGTCGTTCTCTCGAAATCCATGGCGAAAGAGTTGGACTGTAAAAGATGGCTCTATCACCCAAGGATGGCTCACTATCTTGAGTCACACGATCGTAACGTGGAGAAATTCAGCTATCGGGAAGATTCACCACAGTTCCAGGTCCAAAAACAGAACCATCAACCATCTCAAGTAATTCCTTCGGTACGGAAATCAGTAGGTTCAGGAATGTATCGAAACGACCGGGGTGAGTATCTGTTTTATTGTCGCCGTTGTAATCATCAGGTTTTTCTAAATGCTCAACAGTGCTTTTGTGAACTTTGCTCTGGTGTCATGTATCGAATCCATCGAGATCAGGTTAATGCCCGTAATCTTTGATTTGCTCGATAGCTCGTTCTTATAGAAGGACAGCGTTATGTGTGGCCGCTACAACGTAATCGACGACCCGTTAGTCCAGGATCTTTTAGAAATCCTGGGCATACCTATACGCGTTCAATCCCGCCTCAACATAGCACCAGGTGCAAAAGGCCAGATCATCTACGAGACAAACCAGGGTAGAGCCCTGGAAGACGCGATCTGGTCACTACTAATCGAACCCAAACCCGATGGTAGCGGCTATCGCCCCTCACCAAAATACAGCACCTTCAACGCCCGATCGGGAAGCCTGGGAACCAGCCCACTCTGGAAAAAACGGTTCCACTCCCAGCGGGCCATTATCCCGGCCAGTGGATTCCACGAATGGACCGGGGAAAAGGGGCGCAAGCAATGCTACAACATTCATCCCGTTGATAGCGCACTCGCGTTTGCCGGGCTTTATGAGTTCTGGGATTTCCAGGGTGATATCGTACCTTCGTTTACCATCGTCACACTGCCGCCACATCCGAACTTCAGGCACATTCATCCGAAAAGCATTCCGTTGATGTTGAGACCAGAGGATTTTGAACTGTGGCTGGATCCTAAGCTGACGAATACCGATCCGTTGCAGCATCTGCTCAAGACGAGGATAGGTGAGCCTCTCTCCGTGGAGCCGATAAAGTCTCCGGAGAAACTTGAGATAAAGGGTGAGGTCGAAAAAATTGAAGCGGACGATGCCTGATCAGGAGTGTGGTAGTGCAACCATAATTTGGCCACGTATAGCCTAAATATGGTGTTATCGATGCGAAGTGTGATATCGAGTTTTTAAACAAAAGCGAACATCCGAGCGCCTTGCCGACACGTTTAGCTCAGATGCCCAACTCATGCTGAACGGCAAGCTCCATAATTCGCGCTATATGACTAAATGGTGTTTGGGGAAGTGGATTGCCGCTAACGCTGAGAATGAAAAATCTTTAGATATACCTATGATAGCTACAGAGCAGGATGGCGTTGGGCTACCCTATCTGGCAGCATAACCTCGCTAAGATCAATATCTGCCCGAACTTTAAACATGGACTGTGCTCTCCAAGTTCCCCGTTTGCTAACCCTCGGCTGCGGCGCTCAACACATTTCGATTTCCGCTAAGAGAAGCCCCTATGACAGAAAATAATTTAGAGCCTGTGTCAATCAGTAGCCTACTGAACGAGTCCTTCTTTATACCTGCGTACCAGCGTGGATATCGTTGGACCGAGAGGCAGGTTGAGGAGCTTCTGGAAGACATCGATGAGTTTCAAAAAAATAACGCCTCCTCTACCGGAGAGCCGTTTTATTGTTTGCAGCCCGTGGTCGTTAAACGACTTGGTGACGAGTGGGAAGTGGTCGATGGTCAACAGCGATTAACGACCATTCGAATTATTATGACCTGCTTAAAGACACAGGCCGAAGCGATGGACATGACGCCGTACCGAATTGCGTACGAGACTCGGCCTGAAAGTGCTGAATTTCTGGATCGACTGGATCAAGAACGGTCGATGGACAATATCGATTTTTTCCACATGTACCAGGCAAAGATTGCCATCGAAGACTGGTTTGAGACCAAGGGGGCAGGCTACAAGCTTTTGTTTCTTCAAACATTGCTGGGAGGCGAGCGTGATCGCCTGAAAGTAAAAGCCATTTGGTATCAAATCAACGAAGAGGTTGATGCCACCACCGTTTTCACGCGATTGAATGTGGGGAAAATCCCCTTAACCAATGGCGAACTGGTTAAGGCGTTGTTTCTGAAAAGCGGCAATTTTAAGGATACCAAAGACGATGATGGCTACCTGAAGCAGCTGAAAATCGCCCAAGAATGGGATGACATTGAGCGTACACTGCAAAAAAACGATTTTTGGTATTTCCTGAGCAACAAATCCTCTGAGGCAAACCGGATCGAGTTCGTTCTGAAGCTTATCGCTGACCAGTTGGCCTCAAAAACACAGACGATCAATCCCCACGATAAATACTACGTTTTTCTCGTTTTCTCACATTGGCTGGAAGAGCAGGAATCCGGAGATATTCACGAGGAATGGGCTCGCATAAAGCGATGCTTTATGACCTTGAATGAATGGTTTAGCGATCCAAACCTTTTCCACATGGTCGGTTTTCTGGTTTCCAGAAAGACTCAAGTTGGTGCGATTCTGAAGGCGTTCAATGGCTGTTCAACGAAAACCGAATTCCGGGCCTGGCTCAAAGCGACTATTTTCAATGTCCTCTTCCCCGACCTGGAGCCTCTGAATCAGTACACTGATCCTGACCATCTGGAATCAGACATCTCTGATTTTGTGGGCCAGCTTTCTTATGAAAACAATCGACAAAGTGTGGTTTCGATCCTGTTGATGTTCAACGTGGCCACGTTGTTTCTTAACCCCAGCAGCAACGCTCGATTTCAATTTGATCAGTTCAAAACCGGCACCTGGGACATCGAACACATTCGCTCGGTTACCAGCGATATGCCACGGGCCCCACGCCAACAAAAAGACTGGTTGTCAGACATTATCGAATACTTCTATAAAAAGCCTATGGAGGCCACCGGGGCGGGCTCTGAACTTCGACCAGAAGTAGGGGGCATGCTTGAAGAAGCTACACAGCTCCTGGAAGGCGAAACGTTCAATTCCGACCGCTTTGAGAAGCTGTTCTTAGCCATCCACACTCTTTACGCCCAGGACTCGGATGGTGAAGCAGAGCACTCCATCGGCAATCTTGCTCTGCTGGACAGCACCACGAATCGCAGCTACAAAAACGCGATCTTTCCCATCAAGCGGAACCGCATTATCGCCCTGGACCGGGACGCGACCTTCGTACCGATTTGCACGAAGAATGTGTTCCTGAAGTATTACAGTGATGAAGTCGACAACATGCTTTTCTGGAATTCACGCGATATCGAAAGCCACAAAAGCGCCATGACAGCAACGCTTCGCAAGTTCTTTAAAAACGACGGGGGGGCTCATGAATCAAGGGAAGACAATCAGCTTTAGCCAGATGTTTGGCGAATTGGATACGGCCCAAATTCCTGTTATTCAGCGTGACTACGCTCAAGGCCGCGAGGAGGCCTGGGAGGTTCGTCGTCAATTTCTTGCGGCCCTTCGCGGTTCCCTCACGACGGAAAGCCCCTCACATCCGCTAAACCTGGACTTTGTCTATGGGAACTTTGAAGGCGACAACAAGACCTTTTCAATTCTCGATGGTCAACAGCGGATGACGACGCTGTTTTTGCTCCATTGGTATCTTGCGGCGAAGGAGGGCCTACTTGAGGCGTTCAGAAACACCTTTGTGGCTGGAGAAAATGCCCGCTTCACGTACAAAACCCGAACCAGTGCCTCTGAGTTCTTTGATGCCCTGGCGAAAGCCGAGGACGTGGACCCTAACACTCTGAGCACCATTCTTTCCGAGGCCATTGAGGACAAAAGCTGGTTCATGCTTTCGTGGAGGGGCGACCCCACCGTTCACGCTTGTTTGAACATGCTCGATTCAATCCATGAAACTTTCTTCGATTGTCCGACTAATTCGTATGGCCGGTTAACGGATTCTCAGTCACCACGCATCACGTTTCAGTTTCTCAAGCTGAAAGACTTCGGACTCTCGGATGAGCTGTACATCAAGATGAATGCTCGCGGCATGCAACTGACTCATTTCGAGAATTTTAAGGCTTGGCTCTGTGGTCAGCTTGAGTGCATCCCCGGAGGTAACGAACTGGAGAGCAAACTGGATCAGCAATGGACAGACCTCTTTTGGCAGCTAAGCCGTCGAACCAACGAGGCCACGTTCGACCAGCTCTATTTGCGATTTTTCCACTTGATGGCGTTCTATCGTGCCTGTGATCGCACGGGGCAACCCTATATTCAGATGGATGAATCCGAACAGAAGTGGTTGAGTGTCGTACGGTCGCGCAGTGGCCACATTCCGTCGGACGATCTGGAAAAGCACGAAGCATTCGATCAGGAGAATCTTCGCCGCGTTGAGCTGATCCTCGACTATTTCTCTGATCTTCCCCAAAACAGCGGGCTTCTCGACGACTTGCTGAATGTGCTCACCAGTACCGATTATGTGCGCCAGACGCGATTCTATGCCCTGGTTCGGTTCATTGAATCTATGACGCCAGAGGCATGGGAAGTGCAAGAAGAACTGAGGCGCTGGAAACGGGTAACCAACAACCTCATCAACAACCACCGGATTGATGAGATGTCGTCTATCGTACCTTCCCTTCAGAGCCTGAATGAGCTTTCGGATCATTGTGCAGACCTCTATGAATTCGTTGCGAATTCCGGGATTGAAAGTGGCTTCGCCCCAGCCCAGCGGGAAGAGGAACAATTGAAGGCGAGCCTGATTCTGGAAGATCCGTCTTGGGAATCGCTTTTCGAGCGTTTTGAGGTCCACGTCTACCTCAAGGGAAAGCTTGGCTTTTTGCTGGATATGGCTAGGGGGCCTGACGACAGCATAAATTCCGAAAGCTTTGAGCACCTGGCTACGAAGACCGCTTCGGTGCTCAGTGACGAAATAAGGGTCTCCAAAGAACACCTCTTGGAGCGGGCACTGCTCTCCCTCGGCGATTATCTGGTCTACCATTCTTTCCACAGATCGAGCTTCTGTCTTCCGAACCGGGGGACATACCGGGAACGATTCGAGAACTGGTTTAAGGTGGTTAAAAAGCCAGAATTCAGAGCACTGCTTGACCACATTGACATCCACGACACTGAGGCCTCCCTAAGGGACCTGATTGCCAAATGTGACTGTGGTGGCTGGAGACAGCTGGTCGTAGAAAACCCGCAGGTCATTGGTTACTGCACAAAGCGACTGATTCACCGGGAAGGTGATCATGTCTGCTTGCTCAGCAAAGCATCTTTTAAAGGCTTCCATGCCGAACTGCGCACATACGTTCTGGACCTCAAGCTCAAGCAGTTGCAGCAGGAAAAGGGGCTCCCAGGGCCAATCCGGTCAGTTGCTTTCAAACCGGTCTATGGGTCGAACGAATGGAGCTACAACCTGATTAAGATGCAGGATGGGGGAGTCTACGCCATTTACTACGACTACGAAGGATTTACGACACAGTTCCGGCAGGAACCGAAGGACGGCTGGGTAGACGTTGGCATGCCGTCATTCTTGGAGGAAATTATCCAGGAATGTTTGCCCGGCAGCCCGGTGCGCTAGAACAACACTCCAGTTTCACAGTACAGGGAGCCTACAATGAATTACGATCCGACTTTCGATCAGACTCGACTGGATCAGTTGGCCGACCAGTGCCTTGTTGACAATACAGGAACGGGAAAGGTCATATTCCTTAGCGACGACGAGGACAATCGGCTTGAGCTGACCTCATGGCGATTCGAGGATGAGGAGGCCCAGGCGCGTCTAATGAAAAGCGAATTCAAGTTGTATCTGTTGGAATTGCTGGACACGCTCCTGGTGTATCGGGCCCAGCACGAACTGCCTAATGCGAGTCAGGGTGTGGTTAGCGTGCGTCAGAACCAAATGACTGTGCAGTGGGTTTCCCGGGCAGAAGCTGAGCGTTTGCGGGACTTGTAATGCATCAAAGCTGGGGGGCGATGGAGCCTTCTGTCCGGAATTTATTAGGGGATAGGGATGGAAACGGACAACCGCAACGAATTCGAAAAAAAGCCGCTTGTTCATGCGCACGTTAACGCGGTCGCGGAAATGTTAAAAAGGGAATTCCGGACACGCAGCACTTCGGAATTCTGGCACATACCCAAAAATGCTGTATTCCCAAAGGCAAATCCTCAAGGCATTTATGATTGGGTATTGGCAGAGTCCGTAATCTCGAAGGGAAAGATGCTCGACCATCGTCCGCTTGTTGCCATCGAGTACAAACCTGGTTCATCTTTGAAAGTATGGCCTTCACCGGAAGAGCCTAGTTTGGTCGTGGTCTCAATCGGAGCGAGCGATTCAGCCCGTGCTGTTGCCGAATTAATACTAGACGAGCATCGAAAACGAAAAAGCGCAACGCGTAATGCCCAGTTTCTTAGAATTCCTGGGTTTCAATTAAAAATTCGATCAGCACTTGAGGGCAGCGATTTAATCGCACTGCAAGAGGTGGCGCTATCGGAAATTGGCTCAATCTCAAGCGGTTTGCGTTCGTCTATTTCCGCCAAGGCAAAAATCCGGCCCGAGAGTGAAGAGTGGGTACCCGGACGCCGCCGATTTGACGTAGTGATAGCGACGCCGCCTCCTATGTGCCTGGCGCTAGCAGCAATTGAGATAGATGGCCGTACTCACGGTGATGCGGACAATCTCGGTGACCGCTTGAAAAATGCTTACTGTGCCAGCGTGGGAGTTCCCTTGATCAGGATTGAAATCGGGAGTCATCTAGATGCTGCGCTCAACCACCGGCAAGATGAGTTTGTTTCCCGCTATGTTGGTTGGCTGATCGACGCGATAAAGTCGCCAAGCTTTGACATAGAAACCATCCCAGATTTCCTGGCGTCAATCCGAGACATTGCGAACAAAGCCAATGCTGAGGTGCGTCAAGACTTGCTTGCACTAATCGAACATTCGAACAGATTCTTTCAGCGTCTAAGTCATTCCATTGAGTCCGCAATCGGGCCAAATGTGCCACCCCCTATCGGCTTAACTCCTGTGCACTATCGCTATGAGAACTGGGATGAAATAGGCTACCCAGAACTTGCTCATTCTGTGGTCGATACCCAAGCAATGAGCATTAGGAGGGGCGATGATCTATTTCTGAAGATTCAAAGCAAGTGGGGAGGTGCGACGTGTGGATTGAATGCCCCGGACTTTCCCAAAGAAGAGGAAGTCGGTCCGCTGCGGATTCGAGTTATCGGCAGTGAGAAGTTTCGCAAGCGATTTCATTATTTTGCAGAATTCGACGTGGCCAACGAGCACTGGCGAAAACACAACGAAGAAGGGCTTAAAGCTTTAGGTATAACGTGCCAAGAGGAGTTTGATGAAAAAATTCAGGAGTGGCAATTTCTGGATGATTTATCGGCAAGCAACGGCAATTTCAATAAAGTCTTCTCAATTGTAGAGCGGTATCTTCCTCGCAAGCCTGATGGAAACTGGGACGAAGTTGAGTGGTCTTCTGATGATTGGTGGAACTGGGGGAAGTCAAAGCCTAAAGAACTTTGGGGTGAGCCCCGGAGTAATCGATGGTATCGAGCGTCTATAGAGTACTGCATGAAATTCTGGAGTAGTCGGCGCGATGGCTTTCAGCGAAAGGCTGAGTCGGTAACCCAAGCTATTGAGAGTAAGTCCCCACAACTATCGCAGAATATAAAGGATGATGTGTTGCTCATCCTTGACGACTACCGCGATGCATGGAGAAGATTTGATGATTGGGCGCAAAGTCGGTAACTGGCTTTGGTCGTGTGCGCAGAAATCAGATAGTTGAGACTCTGCATTCTGCGGGTAAATAAATCGCTTAAGGTTACGTTTGACCCACTCTCCCTTTTGCTTCTCCAAAAACAGTGGCCGCCTCAAACGAACTTTCACCAGAGGTTGATCGCTAAAATTTAGTGTTCGCTTTGCGACCAAAGCGGACGATTTATGGTTTCAATACCAGTTTCAAAAATACTGGGGGAGTGGTGGGCCCACCTGGACTCGAACCAGGGACCAAAGGATTATGAGTCCTCTGCTCTAACCAACTGAGCTATAGGCCCTTTTGTCAGCGGATGCTGCTTTAAGGTTTGCTTTTGAGGTATTGTTTCCGGGCGGAAGCAACAAAGCGGGCGCCATTATACCGGTGAGGGGTGGCGCCCGCTACTGTTGTGGTGTTATCCGTTGCCCTGATCGTCAATGAAGCCGCGCAGGTGGTCGGAGCGGGAAGGATGGCGCAGTTTGCGCAGAGCCTTGGCTTCGATCTGGCGGATTCGCTCGCGGGTTACGTCAAACTGCTTGCCCACTTCTTCCAGGGTGTGGTCGGTGTTCATTTCAATACCGAAGCGCATGCGCAGCACCTTGGACTCGCGCGCGGTCAGGCCGGAGAGCACGGAGCGGGTAGCTTCGCGCAGGCCTTCGGCGGTGGCGGAGTCGACGGGCGACAGTGCCTGGATGTCTTCGATGAAGTCGCCCAGGTGGCTGTCTTCGTCATCACCGATCGGGGTTTCCATGGAGATCGGTTCCTTGGCGATCTTCAATACCTTGCGGATCTTGTCCTCGGGCATTTCCATGCGCTCGCCCAACTCTTCCGGCGTGGGCTCGCGGCCCATCTCCTGCAACATCTGACGGGAGATGCGGTTGAGCTTGTTGATGGTTTCGATCATGTGCACCGGAATACGGATGGTGCGGGCCTGGTCCGCGATGGAGCGGGTGATGGCCTGACGAATCCACCAGGTGGCGTAGGTTGAGAACTTGTAGCCACGGCGATACTCGAACTTGTCAACGGCCTTCATAAGGCCGATGTTGCCTTCCTGGATCAGGTCGAGGAACTGCAGGCCGCGGTTGGTGTACTTCTTGGCAATGGAGATAACCAGACGTAGGTTGGCTTCCACCATCTCCTTCTTGGCACGGCGGGCCTTGGCTTCGCCGATCGAGACGCGGCGGTTGATTTCCTTGATGTCGGAAACGTCCAGGTCGACTTCGGTCTGGATGTTGGCAATGCGCTTCTGCAGGCGCACGACTTCGTCGATGCGCTCGGCAATCAGCGGTGCGTAGGGCTTCTTGCCCTTGGACATCTTTTCGGCCCAGTCCAGGCTGGTTTCGTTGCCGGGGAACGACTTGATGAAATCCTTGCGCGGCATCTTGCACTCACGCACACAGATTTTCATGATCGCACGCTCGTTCTCACGCACCAGATCGTTGGTGGAGCGAACCACGTTTACAAGCTCATCAAAGGCCTTGTTGCCAAGCTTGAACGGCGCAAACACCTGTCCCAGCTCGTTCAGGGCTTCCTGGGTTTTCTTGTGGCCGCGGCCGTGTTTGGCCAGGCTTGCATCGGCAGCATCGAGCTTTTCTTTCAGCAGCTCAAAACGCAGACGGGTCTCTTCCGGATCCGGACCGCTTTCGGTTTCTTCTTCGCTGTCGTCATCGTCATCATCATCGTCGGAAGAATCGTCTGAGGTG